>CAYOJU010000161.1:3010-5898 GCA_964404355.1 uncultured Sideroxydans sp.
TTCGGCAAGCCGGAAGTATTCCTGGAAAAATGCGTGGTCAATCCGCGCCACATCGAAGTGCAGGTGCTGGGCGATAGCCATGGCAATGCGATCCACCTGTTCGAGCGCGATTGCTCCATCCAGCGCCGCAACCAGAAACTGATCGAGATCGCTCCCTCTCCGCAGATCACCCCGGAACAGCGCGAACACATCGGCACGCTGGCCGTAAAGGCCTGCAAGGCAGTGGGTTACGAGAATGCCGGCACGGTCGAATTTCTGCTCGATCAGAGCGGTGACTTCTACTTCATGGAAATGAACACCCGTATCCAGGTCGAGCATACCGTGACGGAATCCATCACCGGCATCGACATTGTGCAGGAGCAGATACGTATTGCTGAAGGCTTGCCACTGCAATACAAACAGGAAGACGTGAGGTTCCGCGGCTATGCCATGGAATTCCGCATCAACGCGGAAGATCCCAAGAACGGTTTCCTGCCAAGTTTCGGCAAGATCACCCGTTACTATGCACCGGGCGGTCCCGGTGTGCGTATCGATGCCGCCATGTACAGCGGCTACATCATTCCGCCGTATTTCGACTCCATGTGCGCCAAGCTCACAGTGTGGGCGCTGACTTGGGAAGGTGTCGTCGAACGCGGTCGCCGCGCGCTCAGCGACATGGTGGTCTATGGCGTCAAAACCACCATCCCGTATTACCAGGAAATCCTCAAGCATCCCGATTTCAGGAACGCAAACTTCAACACAAGTTTTGTGGAGTCGCACCCCGAGCTGATCGATTACGTTACCCAAATCCCGCCGGAACTGAGGGCGGCAGCCATTGCGGCTGCTATAGCAGCGCACGAAGGCATTTAATGGCCTTCACCTTTTCAACCTTACTTTAAGTTACCACCATGGCAAAGACCCTTATTTCCGAACTAGTCCTGCGTGACGGCCATCAATCCACGATCGCAACACGCATGCGCACTGAAGACATGCTGCCGATGTGTTCCAAGCTGGACAGTATCGGATTCTGGTCGGTGGAAGCCTGGGGCGGCGCTACGTTCGATGCCTGTGTGCGCTTCCTGAAAGAAGATCCGTGGGAACGCCTCAAGACACTGCGCAAGGCCTTGCCCAATAGCCGCATCCAGATGTTGTTGCGCGGCCAGAACCTGCTTGGTTACCGCCATTATTCCGACGACGTGGTGCGCGAGTTCGTCAAGAAGTCCGCCAGCAACGGCATCGACGTGTTCCGGATTTTTGATGCGATGAACGACATGCGCAACCTGCGCGTTTCCATCGAAGCGGTGAAGAAGGCCGGCAAGCATGCCGAAGGCTGTATCAGCTATACCACCAGCCCGGTGCACGACATTCCCCAGTTCGTACAACTGGCTGCAGAGCTGGAAGCCCTGGGTTGCGACACCATCTGTATCAAGGACATGGCCGGCCTGCTCACGCCCTATGCCACCTTTGAATTGGTCAAGGCGCTGCGTGCAGCCATCAGCCTGCCCATCCACCTGCATAGCCATTCCACTTCCGGCTTGTCCGGCATGTGTTTCCTCAAGGCCGTGGAAGCCGGCGCCACCATGCTGGATACCTGCAACTCTTCGTTCGGCGAAGGTGCCAGCCATTCCTCGACCGAAAGCATCGTCGCTGCCTTGCAAGGCACTCCGTACGACACCGGCCTCGACCTGGCCGCAATACAGGAAGTCACCGCCTACTTCACTGAGGTGCGCAAGAAATACTGGCAGTTCGAGAGCGCACATACCGGTGTGGACACCCGCGTGCTGGTCAACCATGTTCCGGGCGGAATGATTTCCAACCTGTCCAACCAGCTCAAGGAACTTGACGCGCTCAGCCGCATGGATGAAGTGCTGGACGAAATTCCGCGCGTGCGCGAAGACATGGGCTATCCGCCGCTGGTGACGCCGACCTCGCAAATCGTTGGCACCCAAGCCGTGCTGAACGTACTGACCGGCTCGCGCTACAAATCCGTCACCAACGAAGTAAAAAACTATTTCCTCGGTCAGTACGGCAAGGCGCCGGGCAAGATCAACGAACAAGTCAAGAAAATTGCCGTCGGCGATGCCGAGGTGATGACTTGCCGTCCGGCGGATGTGCTGGAAAAAGAAATGGGCCGCCTTAAGTCCGAGAGCGAAAATTTTGCCAAGAGCGAAGAAGATGTGCTGACTTACGCGATGTTCCCGGACATCGGGATGACCTTCCTGCAAGAGCGCAACGCCAACACGCTCAAACCCGAGGTGTTGCTACCCAAGGAAGCAGCAACGACCTCCACGGAACGTTATGCGCCCAACGAGTTCAAGGTCACGCTGCATGGCGAAACATTCCACATCAATCTGACCGGCAGCGGACATCACGGCGTAACGCAGCGTCCGTTCTATGTTTCCGTGGATGGCATTTCCGAAGAAGTGATCGTTGAAACTTTGAACGAGATCGAGGTCTCCGGTGGTAATCACGGTGGCAAGAAAAAGTCGGTTGAAAAAACCGCCGGTTCCAGCCGCCCGCGCCCGTCACATCAGGGCTGCGTGACCACTGCCATGCCCGGCACCATTGTTGATGTCAAAGCCAAGGTTGGAGAAACTGTGGAAGCGGGTGACGGTGTGCTCGTCATCGAAGCCATGAAAATGGAAAACGAAATCCAGGCTCCGATCAGTGGCGTCATCATCAGCGTGCACGTCAAGAAAGGCGATGGTGTGGCGCCGGATGAGACATTGGTTGAGATCCAGGGAAATTAACCAAGCCTGAGTAACACTATGTCATTGCAGCAAAGCAAAGAGGGGTGCGGAAGCGCACCCCTTTTTATTGCGTACGGAAATCCGTGATGTTTGTTATGCGCTCGAAAGCAGTCGTTCAGAGCGGCAGTGTTGTTATAGTTGAAGGGCAGAAACTAACCC
>CAYOJU010000162.1:0-5894 GCA_964404355.1 uncultured Sideroxydans sp.
TGGAAAACATGTTTCAGAACAAACCGGATGATGCTTCTCATTTTGCAAACTCCCCTTTTATTGCATTTATCGATTCGACTAGTCGGCTTGTCCATCGAATACGACCCGCATTCTGCCATCCTGCAGCAAACTTGCCGGTGTAACCGTCTCACGCTGCCACGGAATGTTGCCAAAATACCAAACCTTCCAGAACGTCTGATCGGCCTGCGGATTGTGTTTCAGCAGGGTGGAAAAATTCTCCACCTCACCCAGCTTCACGCCCGCGGCTTCATCCAGCACTTCGCGCACATAACGCGAGCAGAATTGCCACTTCGAATGCAGATCGAACCCCGTGTCGTAGATGATGCCGCGTCTTGCTGCCACTGCGGCCCTGAGCTTGCTTTGTTGCTGCTTATCGAGAGGAACCGGGAGCCGGGTTACGGCAACCCGTCCGTTGTCCGAGCGTTGCACAAATTTTGACCAGCTGGTTTCGCCAGAAACCGGCACCCTGCTTTCCGCGATTACCGGTTCTTTTCCGGAAATGTCGGACACTATGCCGACATGGTTGGTCCAGCTTGATGTCGTATCCGCCACTTTGGTAAATGGCGGTTTGGGGATGCGAATGAATACGACGTCGCCGACTTGCAGTTCCTTGCCCAGTTCCAGAATGCTTGTCTGTGGACTGTTCGCCGCCTGCGCTTCCGCCCAGGCGATACCACTCAGCAGAATTGCTCCCGCCATGCACGCCTGTGGCCAGCGAAGGTTATTGCGTTGTGGCATTTCCGTTCTCCTTTGTGTTGATGAAGTGGCGCCACAATAGCCAGGAGCCTCAATAAATAAAACCATTGACTGCTTTGGCATCGAAATATAGGCTAGCAAGTATCGTAATCCGATACCTTCGCCATGACAGAAGCTGACCAATTGGTTTCCACGCTGAAGAAACAACTCAAAACCCAGGGAATGACTTACCGCGATGTTGCCCGCGCGCTAAAGCTTTCCGAGCCCAGCGTAAAAAGGTTGTTTGCCTCCGGTCGATTCACCGTTGAGCGTCTGGTACAGATCTGCAATTTTCTGGGGTTCACGCTGGCCGAGTTATCCAAAGAGGCGCTTGCAGGTCAGACACACCTGAGCACCCTTACCGAGAAACAGGAGCGCGAAGTGGTATCAGACCCAAAACTATTATTGATTGCGGTCTGCGCTTTGAATCACTGGACGATGGACGAAATCATGGAGCTCTACGACGTGAGCGCTCCCGAGTGCATAAAATACCTGCTGCATCTCGACAAGTTACGCATCATCGACCTGTTGCCCGGCAACCGCATCCGCCTCAATGTCGCACGCGATTTCGACTGGCTGCCGTCAGGCCCAATCAGGCAATATTTCAAAAACAAGGGGATCAGCGATTTTCTGAAGAGCGACTTTGCGCATGAAGATGAAACCATGACTTTCGTGCACGGCATGTACACCGATCAGGCGCTGGCGCAGATCCTGGATGAACTGCGTCGCCTGCGCAAGAAATTTGCCGAGTTGCATGAGGAAAGTCTGTCCGCGCCATTGAGCAAACGGCGCGGAATAGGTTTATTGCTGGCAATGCGAGGATGGGAACCTGCCGACTTTACAGCGTTGCGGCGTTAACTCGTCTGGTCCGGCGTTTCGATCAGGTTACGCTCCGCAAGCAGCGAATAGAGTCTTCTGCTATCAGCACGCAGTACCGTGAATTGCCATTCGCCGATCTGGAAGCGCTCATTGCGCTTGGGAAGCTGGCCTGCCGCCTTGAGCACCAAGCCGCCGACGGTGTCGTAGTCCTCGTCACTGAAATCCGAGCCGAGTGCTTCGTTGAAATCGGCGATTTCGGTATCTGCCTTGATGCGCCAGTGGGCGTCGTCCTGGCGAATGATGTTGTCCTCGTCCTCGTCGAAGTCGTATTCATCGGCGATGTCACCAACGATCTGTTCCAGCACGTCTTCGATGGTAACCATGCCGCACACACCACCGTATTCGTCCACCACCAGCGCAATGTGGTTGCGGTTGCTGCGGAAATCGCGCAGCAGCACGTTGAGGCGTTTCGATTCGGGCACGAACACGGCGGGACGCAGCATGTCGCGCACGTCGAATTCTTCGCCCGCGTAATAACGCAGCAAATCCTTCGCCAGCAAAATGCCAATGATGTTGTCCTTGTCGCCGTCGGTAACAGGGAAGCGCGAGTGCGCGGTATTGATGACGTAGGGAATGAATTGTTCGGGCGGGTGGCTGATGTCGATGACATCCATTTGCGCGCGCGGAATCATGATTTCGCGCACCTGGCGCTCTGAGACCTGGATGACGCCTTCCATCATGGACAGGGCGTCGGCATCCAGCAGGTTGCGCTCGTAGGCGCTGTGCAGCAACGCGATCAGTTGCTCGCGATCTTCCGGCTCCCGCAGCAACATCGTGGAGAGTCGTTCCAACAAAGTGGGTTTGTTACTGTTTTCTGAACCGTCCATTACTAAACATCGCGAATGAGATAAGGCGCAGGATACCTCAATTTAAGCATCAACGCAGTCTCGCGCGCCTCCATCTTTTCTGCATCGCGTTTTTTTTCATGGTCGTAACCCTGCAAATGCAGGGCCGCATGAATAGTAAGATGCGCATAGTGCGCGAGCCAGTCCTTGCCCTGCGCTTTCGCTTCGCGCATCACTACCGGCGCACAAATCACCACGTCGCCATACAGCGGCTCGGTGTCGTCATAGACAAAAGTAAGCACGTTGGTGGCGTAGTCCTTGCCGCGATAACTCTGGTTCAGCGCGCGCCCTTCGATCTCGTCCACGATGCGCAAGGCCATCTGCACATCCTGTTCCAGCGCGACTTTTACCCAGCGGCGAATTTGTTGCCGCGTCGGCAGTTTTTTGGCGTTGGTGGCGTATTGCACCGACAGCGAAAGTTTATAGGTATCGGTCATTGTTTCGGTTGTTCGAATTTTTCGTAAGCGGAAACGATCTTCTGCACCAGCGGATGGCGCACCACGTCTTCGGCGAGGAATTGCTGGAATGCGATGCCGCGCACATCCTTGAGCACGATGCGCGCATCGTTGAGCCCGCTTTTCTGGCCGCGCGCCAGGTCGATCTGGGTCACGTCGCCGGTGATGACCGCCTTGCTGCCGAAACCGATGCGCGTGAGGAACATTTTCATCTGTTCGGGCGTAGTGTTCTGAGCCTCGTCCAGAATGATGAAGGAGTGGTTCAGGGTGCGGCCGCGCATGTAGGCCAGCGGCGCAACTTCGATCATGCCGCGCTCGAATGCCTTGGCCACTTTATCCAGCCCCATCAGGTCATACAGCGCGTCATACAAGGGCCGCAGGTAGGGATCGACTTTCTGCGCCATATCACCGGGCAGAAATCCCAGCCGTTCGCCCGCCTCCACGGCCGGACGCACCAGCACCAGGCGCTTCACCGTCTCGCGCTGCAGTGCATCCACGGCGGACGCAACGGCGAGATAAGTCTTGCCGGTTCCGGCGGGGCCAACGCCGAAAGTAATGTCGTGTTCCTGGATGGCCTGCAGATATTCATTCTGGCGCACGGTGCGTCCGCGCACTTCGGCCTTGCGCGTCATCAACAACGGAACCGACTCGCTTTGCGCGTCGGGCAGGTTGTGTTTCATGCACTCGATCAGGCCGAGTTGCAAGCGCTCCAGACTGATGTCGTGTCCGGCTTCGAGATAGAAACGTTCCAGCACACCGCGCGCCATATCGGCCTGCGCCCCGGTGATGGTGAAACGCTCGCCGCGCCGGACGATGTTGACTTCCAGTGCGGTCGCTATCTGGCGCAGATTCTCGTCGAAGGCTCCGCACAGGTTGGACAACCGCACATTGTCTACCGGTTCGAAAGATATGTTCACTGCATCGTTCATGGCTGCGTCACCAGTTCGCCGCGCAAGGTGTGCATGGTACCCGACAGGATACGCACATCCACATAGCGGCCCAGCATACCGGGCGATCCGGGGAAATTCACCACACGGTTGTTTTCGGTGCGCCCCGCCAGCTCATGTGCATCTTTGCGCGAGATGTTTTCCACCAGCACGCGTTGCACACTGCCGCCCATCGCATCGCTGACCTGCCGTTCCAGTTCCGCGATGCGGGTTTGCACACGGTGCAGCCGCTCCATCTTGGTTGCATACAGCGTATCGTCCGCCATTTCGGCAGCAGGCGTACCGGGGCGGGCGCTGAAAATATAGCTAAAGCTGGCGTCGAAACCGACATCGTCGATGAGTTTCATGGTCGCCTCAAAATCAGCATCGGTTTCGCCCGGAAAGCCGATGATGAAATCGGAGGTGATCGAAATGTCTGGCCGCGCCGCGCGCAATTTGCGCACGACAGATTTGTATTCAAGCGCAGTGTAACCGCGCTTCATCGCCGCCAGGATGCGATCCGAACCGGATTGCACGGGCAGGTGCAGATGGCCGGCCAGCTTGGGCTCGCGGGCATACAGATCGATCAGGCGCTGCGACATCTCGCGCGGGTGCGAAGTCATATAACGCAACCGTTGTACGCCCGGCATTGCCGCTACCGCCTGAACGAGAAAGGCGAAATCAACGATGTCCCCCTCCTCCGTTACCCCTTGATAGGCATTCACGTTCTGGCCCAGCAGTGTAATTTCTCCCACGCCCTGCTCAGTCAGGCTTTCCACTTCACGCAGCACATCGGCAAATGGTCGCGATATCTCTTCGCCGCGTGTATAGGGCACCACGCAATAGGTGCAGTATTTGCTGCAGCCTTCCATGATGGAAACGAAAGCGGAACCGTGCGTCGTGTGCGATGTGGGCACGTGATCGAACTTCTCGATTTCCGGAAAACTGATGTCCACTTGCGGCTTGCCGCTGGCGCGCCTCGCGGCAATGAGTTGCGGCAAACGATGCAAGGTCTGCGGGCCAAACACCACATCGACATAAGGAGCGCGTCTGATAATGGTGTCGCCTTCCTGGCTGGCGACGCAACCGCCCACGCCAATCAGCAAATCGGGATTCTTCTGTTTCAAGGCACGCGCGCGTCCCAGATCGGAGAAGACCTTCTCTTCCGCTTTCTCGCGGATGGAACAGGTGTTGAACAAAATGATATCCGCCTCTTCCGCTTTGTCGGTGAGCACCATGCTTTCACCGGCGCGCAGCACATCGGCCATCTTGTCCGAGTCGTACTCGTTCATCTGGCAGCCATAGGTCTTTATGTAGAGTTTTATTTGCACACCGGGTACCTGAATGCCTTTTTCTGAATATCAAAATTACGTCAAGCGAATGTTAAGGGAACAATAAGACCTTATTATTCTAAGCCCTTGAAAAGATGTGGGAATGTCTTTCAAAAAAAACCAATATAATCCGCCAAGCTTTAGTCAATTACTGTAACAAGAACTTCAACCGACTAGAGCCATTATAGATGTCATCTAAAACTGATTCATCGGGGAGAGAAAAATATGTCATTCATTGCAGACGTAATGTCGATCGGTACCGCCATACTTTCAGTCTGGTTTGCTGTCTGGATCACGATCCAGTTGTTCAAGAAACCCGCCTACTAAGCTAAGACCGGCGGGAAGCATGCAGCACTAGCTTCCCGCCACTCCGGCTGTAAGCCTCTCATTTGCCTACGGGATTTCCCGTCGGGCTTTTTGCGCTTGCAAAAATACTTGTCATTAAAAATATCTGTGCTAGCATTCGATCACCAGTCTCGTTGGTGTGATTAATCTAGGTCTCTTAGGAGGTTCAAAATGTCATTTGTCGCAGATCTCGTCGTAGCCGTATCCGCTGTTCTGTTGGTTGGTTATTCTCTGTGGATGGTGAAACAGCTGTTCGCGAGCAACTAAGTCGCAGAATTCAGGACAAATAAAAACTCCAGCCGCGGCTGGAGTTTTTATTTGTCCTGCGTTTGGTGGGATAGGTGCCATTGAATCATC
>CAYOJU010000163.1:0-5870 GCA_964404355.1 uncultured Sideroxydans sp.
GACTTATCGCGTGAACATACTGTTTTCTGAATACCTCAACTGTATGTGGTGTTTCCGTCCCGAGGAAGGTCAAGTAACTTTCCCAATCAATGTCATCTTGTAAATCAGCTTGCTTAGGCTTTTGATATTTGAAGCCCGCAAAATCTGACCATTCGATAATGTCTGGTATTGATAGCCATGTTTTCGTAAAACTTTTCGATTGAATCTTGCTGGTGAGCGCAAGATCAAGCTTTTCGCAAATTGATTTTGTCCGAACTTCGCTTAAATGATCTACCCAAGCAAAACTGCCCTTGTAAGTTTCTGCCTCATATTGCGAGGCAAGCTTAATCAGCAGCGATGGTATGTCATCCACCTCCAGTGGAACGCTAATTTTCAGAGCATCTTTACCAGTGAGCTGCTTTCCAAACGCCATATCTTTCGGTTGACCTGTAGCTGCATAGACTAGATCTTGTTCAATATCGAGGCCGAAGTCGGCCAGTGCGGTCGCAACGCTCGCCTGACTGCGTCTATTAAGCGGAACCGCGTCCAAACTTTGCACATCTACGCTCCGAAGTTTATCGGGATCAACCGAGTTAAGCACAACCCGCAGTCCAAAATTTTCTTCGTAACAATCAGCCAGCAATAAGGACTTGCCGTAGCCAAAAGTTAGGGCAAACAGCCTTGTGCCCGATGCAGCAACAAATACAGCAGCAGTTCCAGAGTTGAATAAATTGTCGAGTGTATTTCCGAGCTTAGGCTTAAACAGTTTTACCCAAGATGGCGGGTGACTAGAGTTCTGCTTGTAATAAAACATGCCTGTTGTAGTCCCAACCGTTATCTCACATGATGTTAGTGATGCAGGTTCTTTGACTGCGTGTTTCGCATCAGTGATGCTCGATTTCAATAGAAGAACCGTCAGCCCGTAAGTTTTCTTTTTCATGCGACCTCCCACTCACAGGCAAATAATGGCTGCACTGTCACTTGTTGCGACAGCTGTTCTTCCAGTTCGTCTATCAAATTATCGCGACGGGTCTGAATCTCATCTTGGCGCTGAAAAAGCTCCCGGCGCTTGCGGTCTCGGTTTCCTTCGAGATCGCGCTGTTCCTTTTGAACTGCAAGTTTCTCAGCCAGAGTTGCAGCACCTTTGCTCTTTGTTCGAGTTTCTTTGATCTTGCGGTCGAGTTCTTTGATTTCCCGCTCAAGGCCGACTTTCAGGTCATCTGCCCACGCATCCAGCTTCTCGGTTTCTTGGGCAAAAAAGCTCAGGTTACGGGTTTCGAGATCACTCAGGATGCGTGATTTTTGCCTGCCGATTTCGCCTTCAAGCGTGGCAGGCACGGAAACATTCGCTGCTGCAAAGTCGAGCATGTTCTGTTCGGCAATCGGCTGGATATCCGGCAAGGCAGTCTGTGCCGGTAGGCTATGCAAGCGCGGCAGTCCAATTGCGTGGGCAGGCACATTGAGTAGCTTTTCAGCAATGTCCTGGTCATGAATGTTGCCGCTGGCATCTATTGCCGCCATGAGCATGTGTTCTTCGGACGCACCTAACGCTTGAACTCGCAGTTTTTGCACCAGCAACGTTCCCGATTGGCCTCGCAGGCCTTCCACAACTGATACCTTTGAGCCATAGGCATCGTAATCAAAGACCAGCTTGCTGGGCTGTAACGGTTGCCGCTGTGAATGCTCGATAAGCGATTGCGCCAAGGGATGCGCCAACCGGTAGATGTGAGCCTCTTCACTGCGGCGGGGTAATTCGTAACGTCCGAACGGGATAGAAGACGCTGCGTCAGCTTGCAATCCGTCAGGCATGGTGTTGAGTTTGAAACCGGTATCGTCACCGTCAAATTCCGCGTGTCCATTCAGTGCAGCACGAGTGAATCTCATCAAGAGGCGTTCGAGCCTGCCCAGCGAGGCACGGGCATCCTGGTTGCGCAGACGCAGTCTCTCTTGCACGTCTTCGTCAAAGTTTTCGAGCAACGACTTACGGGCGTTGATCATCGCATCGCTGATTTCACCGGCCAGATCGAGCTGGAGTTGTTGGAAGGCGGTATGAATTGCATCTGGATGACGGCAGGTTTGATATATCTCTGCGATGCGGCGCTCGAAGTCCACGCCGGACTCAACCGCGCCCAGCACTTCATCACTGGCACCGAACACGCCATCGAATAGCTGAAACTTCTGCGCCAGCAGTTCATACACACGTTTGTCGGCTTCGTTTTCCCGGTTCAGGAAGTTGACCACCACGACATCGTGTTTCTGCCCGTAGCGATGGCAACGACCTATACGCTGTTCGATGCGTTGCGGATTCCACGGCAAGTCGTAATTGATGACCATGGAACAAAACTGAAGATTGATGCCTTCGGCCCCGGCCTCGGTGGCGATCATGAGCGAACCCTGCTCCCGGAAATAATCGACCAGCGCGGCTCTGGTATCTGCCGTGCGCGATCCGGTTATGCGGTCTGTTCCCTGATGCCGTTTGATCCATTCGGTGTAGATGCGGCGTGATCCTTCGTCGGCATTCGTTCCATTGAATAAGACGACACCGGGTGTTCCCTCGCCAAACTCAGGCGTATTGGCAAGCAGTTTGAGCAGATAGTCTTGCGTGCGTCTGGATTCGGTGAAAATGATGGCCTTCTTGGCTGCGCCCAATTCTTCCAACTTCTTGAACGCCACCTTCAAGGCTTGCAGCAGTGCCATGCCTTTGGAGTTTTCTGTGATCGAGATTGCCAGACTGCGGAATGATTCCAACTCTGCGATTTCAGCCTTGATTGCGGCGATCTCGACTTGAGTCTTGGCCTTGGTATTGTCTGTGCTGACGGCCTCAATTTCCTCGGTTAGCTCATCCAGTGTCTCGAAGTCCTGGTCTAACTCTTGGGTCAGATCAAGGCTGGCGGTCTTATCGTCCAGAGTCTGGCTGAGCCGCCTAATCAAGGTCTCCAATGCGCCCGCGATAGCAAATGTGGAAGATGCCAGCAACTTGCGCAGCACCAGGGTGATGAGTTGCCGTTGGCTGTTGGGCAATGCGAAGAGTGATTCACGTTGCAGGTATTCAGAAACGTTGTTGTACAACTTGGTTTCGTTGGCACCCGGAATGAATTCCTCCAACATTGGTATCCGCCGCGTGTACTTCACGTAGGCTTCAACCTGACGGCGCAGCGTGCGTTTGCAGATTGGCTGTATGCGACTCTTTAATGCATCAAAGCTGGCAGCGTCCTTGAGTTGACCGAACTGGGTCTTGAAGCTATCCAAATCGCCGAACACTCGCTCATCCACAAAACTGACCAGCCCATACAACTCCAGAAGGGAGTTTTGTAGCGGCGTAGCGGTAAGCAAAACCTTGTTCGCAGTTGAAAGTGCTTCGCGCAATATGTTCGCGGTCTTGTTTTCCGGTTTATAGACATTTCGCAGACGGTGCGCTTCGTCAATCACCACCAAGTCCCATGGCACGGACTGGACTTCCTTGGCTTTGCCAGCGGCGAATTGGTATGAACAGATAAGTGCGGATGTAGACTCGAACGGGTTGGTCGTTCCGTCCTTGATGGCTTGCTTATAGGATTTGGATTCGATAATGCGGGCAGTAATGCCAAATTTGTCCGCCATCTCCTGATGCCACTGTTTGCGGAGATTGGCTGGCGCAATGATGAGAATCCGGCGTTTACGCTCTGCCCAGCGTTGAGCTATGAGTAGTCCAGCTTCGATTGTTTTTCCCAGCCCGACTTCGTCCGCCAAGATAACGCCCTTGGAAAGCGGGTTGCTCGTTGCAAACAAGGCCGCATCAATTTGATGCGGATTCATGTCAACCTGCGCATCCAGCAATGCACCAGCCATGCTATCCATCGAATCTGAAGCAGCACGCAGGGTCAATTGGTGCGCAAAATAGGCTAGTTGATGCGGACTGTAGTGATCCTTACTGGTCATCGTTTGCAAATTAGGTGCGTTATTCAATCCGGCGAAGTGTTGCACTGAAGCGGCACCATGTCTACATGCTTGATGGCCTATATATATGTATTGAGGCTCAATTATGGGAAACCAATCATTGTTTGTTGAATTCACTTGCTCGGGTGGGCACCGTACCAGGTAGACCCCTTTTTACGGCTCCCAAGTGTCATTTGTCTGGATTCTGGCTATATCCTAAAGCAGCCCCAAAAATAGTCCCTAAAATTAATCCGGCTGGCCCTGCGACCACCCCAAGAATCGCGCCGACCACTCCACCTAATACAGAGTTCTCTGTTTTTGCTTTTTCTCTCTGCCCCACTGAAAGCGGCGCACAGGTTTTGCCATTTTTTGCCCGAACCGAAGCAGTGCTTGAATCACCCTTTGACCGATTACAACTTATGCAGGCTGGGTAGAGATTGTTAGGATGATGGGTGCCTCCCTTTATCTGAGGGTTTGAATGCTCCACCTCCCATGCGGCACGGGCTCCAAATACCCCATAGTTTTTGAAAGCCAGTTTCTTGTGGCAAATGTGACAGTATCCCGAAGTTCGGTTGTATATTTTATCAAGTTGTTCTTTAGTAAATGCCATGAGGCGCTCCATTTCTGTGTCTCCCAACATATCTTCCCCAGTTTCAAAACAGGAATAGTTGAGCCATGCTGAACAGTCTGCCACACTCCAGGCTCACCGGATGAGCCTGGCATAGGAGAAAATCATGAGCATGAATGAGCGAATTTACCTGATCGACCAGATGCTTTCAGAGCGCAGAGTGGTAACGATTGATCAATTGCTAGGAAGGCTGGAAGTCTCAAAAGCCACTCTGAAGCGTGACTTGGCGCTGATGCGCGACCGAATGAAAGCTCCCATCGTTTTCGATAAAGAGCTAGGCGGTTATCGCTATGAGAAAGGCGATGCGTCTCGATCAGTTACTTATGAACTTCCAGGGCTTTGGTTTTCCGCAGAGGAGATTCATGCGCTACTCACTATGCATCACATGTTATCCAACCTTGATACCGGCGGATTATTGGGGGCACACATTAAGCCGCTTCTGTCGCGCCTGACCGCTCTTCTGAGCACCGCAGATGATCCGATTGAGGAAATTCAAAAACGCGTCCGTATAGAAATGATGAATGTCCGCCATGTACATCTGGCGCATTTTGAAGCCGTGGGTTCCGCTCTTCTTAGCCGCAAAAGACTAAGCATTGATTATTATGCACGCGGTACTGACAAAAACAGCCAGCGTGAAATCTCCCCACAACGACTTATTAATTACCGGGGAAACTGGTACTTGGATGCTTGGTGCCATCTCAGAAATGACTTGCGCAGCTTCGCCGTTGATTCAATTCGCCGAGTTGAAATTCTGGAGAATAAGGCCAAGAATGTCTCCGACAAACTACTGAACGAAGTTCTAGGTTCGGGTTATGGAATTTTTTCTGGAAAGAAAGTTCAGTGGGCAACCCTGCTGTTCTCCCCTGAAAGTTCTCGATGGGTCTCTAACGAACGCTGGCACCCAAAGCAAAAGGGGCGCGTACTCGATGATGGAAGATATGAGCTCAAGATTCCCTACAGCAACGACACCGAGCTCTTGATGGACATCTTGAAGTACGGCACAGGAGTGGTGGTGATTTCTCCTGTGAGCTTGGTCAATCGTGTATGCAAAGAAGTTGATGCAATGAGGCTCGCCTACCCAGCCACAGCTTAATGATCCATCCCTGCGCAAATTCCTGCCATCACTAAGCTGCTCTGTTCAGCGTAAGGATTTCTGCCCCGGCCTTGAGCTTATCCAGATAATCAGCCCAAGCCTGCATCATGGCGGTGCGCTCGGGTAGATACATGCGCCACGTGTCGCGCTTGTATGCTGCCTTGATCTTGTTCGGCTCCTCATGCGCCAATTGCCGCTCCAGCCATTCCTGCTTGTAGCCCATATTGTCCAGGATGGTGGATGCCATCGCCCTGA
>CAYOJU010000164.1:0-5857 GCA_964404355.1 uncultured Sideroxydans sp.
AACCCCTCCCAATAGCCGACATCCAGCCACTGATCAAACTTGAAGCCAACCTCTTTGAAGTGCGCGACTTTGGACATCCCGAAGCGCTCGTGGAGGGCGATACTCGGGGGATTGGGCAAGACGATGCCGCCGATAACTGCATGCATGCCGCGCTCTTTCAGTTGGGCGAACAGGCTTTCATAGAGCCGGGTGCCATAGCCGTGCCCGCCTTGGTCCTGGGCGAGGTAAACGGAGCACTCGACGGAATAGCGGTAGGCACACCGGCCTTTCCATTTGCTGGCATAGGTATATCCAATGACTTGATTATCCTGCTCCAGCACCAGCCAGGGCAGGGCGTTGTCTTGCGCTTCGGCAATGCGTTTAGCCATCTCGTCCGGGGACACGGCAACCTCTTCGAACGTGATGATCGTGTTCAGGACGTAATGGTTGTAGATGCGAGCTATCGCCTCTGCATCTGATTGGGTGGCTGGCCGGATCATGTGGGTTTTAGCAGGCATAATCGAATTAAGGGGATTCAAATTGGTATTTGGATTTTGGCCGTGTTCAAACTATTTCGCTGCTGCCCCCGAATTGCTGTTGCCCTTTTTGTCAGACAGCCAAATCGAGAAATAGGATACAGCCAAAAATAGCTCGGTGCTGGCAGCCACAAAAATTCCACCTCCAGCATAGCCGCGAAGAAACTCGAGTATCCCCAGGATAGTCAGGCCAAACATCGAAAGTGCGATTCCCAGTGATATGGCTTGCCTGGTTGCCGAAGGCTGTGCATTTCTTGATAACCAGGAAATCACACCGAACCCCAGAAAAAGCATCGCAGCTCTGCGGGAAATAAAAAATGCCGAATCATTTCCTGCAATATTAAACAAATCAAAGATAGGTTCAGGGAAAATCAGCAAAAAGAAAAAAAGCGCAATGGAAATCCCGGACGTTATTTTATTCAATGACCTGAAATCAACCATGTTCCATTCCTCATTGTTGTCAGAATTGTAGTAGGGTGCGTTCACGCACCATCGCTAAAGGTGAGCAAGCGCACTTGAGAGTTGGGGCGCAAAACAATTGCGATGCTGCTACCCCTGAGGCCCACTGAGAAATATTTCGATGCTGACCCCGAATCGCCCGAATCGCCCGAATCGCCGGGGCAAAACGCAAGACCTGACCCCCGTGTGTGTGTGTGCGCTGACCCTATATCGCACGATGGACAATCACGGTCGCAAGGCGATCGTTCCAAAACGAAAAGGAAATACCCTTGTCGTCGTATTCAATGAGTTTTTCCATAGCGCCTGGCAACGGACCATATTGTGAAATAATGGACTCGCCAATTCTTGTCGGGCGGCCATAGGCTTCAATGACATCGCGAATCGCACTATCGCTTCCTATGCCCTTATTGGTTTTCCCACGAAACCGGTTGAATTTTTTGCCTTGGTAGTGAAAAAACAGTGTCCGTATCTTCTCGTCTTCTATAAGAGCCTCCACTCCTGTTTCGTAAGAAAGTACGTACTCTTTTTCCCTAACTCCGCCAAACGATGCGTAAAAATGCTCAACAGGATTTCCAATTTCGCACCCCACAATCCCAATTTGCGGAATGATAATGTTATTCGGCGCTGTCTCAACGCTAACAATCGAGCAACCAGCAATCTGTAACGCAATACAGACAGCAACGAGCAACCACAACTTGTTTATCTTGGCAGTAACGAACAAATTCAAGCCCTTCCGGATGATTGAGATGACCAACGTTAAATTGAGGGGCTCGCCCGCTTTTGGGCAAGTCCCGCTCGAATGCTAGGTTGGGCTGGTACTACCACAATTATTTAAATGCAACGCGAGCTACTAGTCTGCAATATTTTTCAGAGTTTCCAATTGTAACTGGTGCGTCAGCATTAAGTTTAAGGACGGTTCTTACGCCTTCATGCTGCTCCCATATACCTGGAAGTGTTTCGATTTTTTCAGTTAATAAATCATAAAGTGGTTTATGCAAAGGACTAGAGAATTCATAAGTTGGCACTACAGCGCATATCTTTACATTAGGCTTATTTGTTAAGTCTTTTAGCTTCTTGATGAATTCCGGCTTCATCTCCTCACTATCTGAAATAGTTTGCGGGGTGATCACTTCATGCCCAAAAGATGTGAACTGAACTTGCCCAGCAGCAAATAAAAACACCAATACTAATTCGTTCATCATGTTCCTTCCATGGATGATTTAAAGAAAAGCTATCGAAACTGCACCGCCCGCACCAACTTTCCCGAAACTGCTCGATCAAGTCCGCGACAAGATCAGGGTCAAGCATTACAGCATCCGCATGAAAATACAATACCGTATGGGTTAGATCAAACCGCGCACTCTTCGACAGGTTTAGGCGAACCGCTTTCAATACGCCGCAATACTCACCTCATACAACCCGCCAATCACGGTGTACTCATCCTCCCCCTGCAACATCCCCGGCAGCAATCTCGTATAGCAGAACACTTTGGCCAGCGGCACTTGCGCAGTGAGCAGGTAATCGCCGAATTCATCCGCGCGTTCGCGGTTGGCGGTGAATGAGCTCAAACTATTGAACAGCACCACGCGGCGTTTGTCGTCCAGTGTGGCTAATGTCTCGTAGTTGTCCACGCGGTTCACGCCGCGATACAGGGTGAGGTGGGTTTTGCCGGGATACAGTTTTGCGAGTTCATACTGGCAATAGGTGTAGAGCAGGTCGAACTGCGATTCCAGTGCGTTGGTGCCGTAGAGTGCGGTGGCGCGCATTTCGAGATAACGGCGGTAGGCATCGCCGGACAGATCGCGAATCGCCGCGCCATGATGCCTTGGCAACAGGCCGAAACGCGATTCCACCCATCCTTTCAATGCTGCACCTTCGCGGCCATCCGCATCGAAGCTCCAGCCGCGCACCATGCGCAGGTAATCGGCCTTTTGTCTCTTGTGTGTCGCCTTCGATGTGTAGCCCGCCTGTTCCGGTTCGTCCAGGTAGAAACATGCATTCATGTGCATGGTGAATGCTTCAGCACGTTCATTGGCGTCGTCGAGTCTATCCATCAGCGTAAACAGGCCGTGATGGAACTGGGCCACGCCGTCCAGTTCAAGTGCGACGGGAGCGCGTTGAAAAGTCAGGCCGCCCAGGATGTCCGTAGGCAGGTTGCAGCGGTTGATCGGCAGTCGTGCCGAGCGGGGTAGAACAAGGGACGAACTTGTAGCCACTCCTACAAAGGCTTCGGTTTTGTTTTGTTGCACATCCGCCAATGGGTTTTGCGCTGATTTATTTTTCTCTTGCATTTCAAGCGGTTGAGCATTTATGCGGCGGGTGGCACGGAGCTTGCGATGGTAGGGGTGCGAGCGACAGTTTTCAATCGCACATTAAATTCTGAAACTCTAAGGAGACTAACATGGCTCTGCGTCAATGCGCAATTTACGGGAAGGGTGGGATCGGAAAGTCCACTACGACCCAGAACCTGGTGGCGGCTTTGGCCGAAGCCGGCAAGAAAGTGATGATCGTCGGTTGCGACCCCAAGGCCGACTCAACCCGATTGATTCTGCACGCGAAAGCACAAAACTCCGTGATGGAACTGGCTGCTGAAGCCGGTAGCGTCGAGGATCTGGAACTGGAAGACGTACTGTCCGTAGGTTACGGCGGCATCAAGTGCGTTGAATCCGGTGGCCCTGAGCCCGGCGTTGGTTGCGCGGGCCGCGGCGTTATTACCGCCATCAACTTCCTCGAGGAAGAAGGCGCGTATGACGATGCACTCGACTTCGTGTTCTACGACGTGTTGGGTGACGTGGTGTGCGGCGGTTTCGCAATGCCGATCCGTGAAAACAAGGCGCAGGAAATTTACATCGTGTGCTCCGGCGAAATGATGGCGATGTATGCCGCCAACAACATTGCCAAGGGCATCGTGAAGTACGCGAACTCCGGCAGCGTGCGTCTGGCCGGCCTGATCTGTAACAGCCGTAACACCGACCGTGAAGATGAACTGATCATGGCGCTGGCTGCAAAGCTCGGCTCGCAAATGATTCACTTCATCCCGCGCGACAACGCTGTGCAGCACGCCGAAATCCGCCGTATGACCGTGATCGAATACGATCCTACGCACAAGCAGGCTGACGAGTATCGTCAACTGGCGAAGAAGATTGTGGACAACAAGAAGTTTGTTATCCCGACTCCGATCACCATGGACGAACTGGAAGAGCTGTTGATGGAATTCGGCATCATGGAAGCGGAAGACACCTCCATCATCGGCAAGAAAGCTGCCGAAGTGGCTGCTGCCTGAGTTGTAGGTCGGGTTAGCGGGATCACCGCGTAACCCGACTCAGATGTAACCGGCAAAATTGTCGGGTTACGGCGCAAAAGGCCGCGCCTAACCCGACCTACGACAAACCCTGACGGACTCCACATATTGGTGGGTCATTAAAGGAGAATGAAATGTCTGCATTAACACGCGAAGAAACTGAAGCCCTTATTCAAGAGGTGCTTGAGGTTTATCCAGAGAAAGCAAAGAAAGACCGCGAGAAACACCTGGCGGTTAACGATCAATCCATCGAACAGTCCAAGAAGTGCATCACCTCCAACCGCAAATCGTTGCCGGGCGTGATGACCATTCGCGGCTGCGCCTACGCCGGTTCCAAGGGCGTGGTGTGGGGCCCGATCAAGGACATGATCCACATTTCCCACGGCCCGGTCGGCTGCGGTCAGTATTCCCGCGCCGGTCGCCGTAACTACTACGTCGGTACCACCGGCGTGAACTCCTTCGGCACGATGAACTTCACTTCCGACTTCCAGGAAAAGGACATCGTGTTCGGCGGCGACAAGAAGCTCGCCAAAGTGATGACCGAAATCGAAGGCTTGTTCCCTCTGAACAAAGGCATCTCGATTCAATCCGAGTGCCCGATCGGTCTGATCGGCGACGATATCGAAGCTGTAGCGAAAAAGACCATAGCAGAAACCGGCAAGGTGGTTGTGCCGGTGCGCTGCGAAGGTTTCCGCGGCGTGTCGCAATCGCTGGGTCACCACATCGCCAACGACGCGATACGTGACTGGGTTTTGCCGCGCCGCGACGGCAAGGCATTTGAAGGTACACCGTATGACGTGGCCGTGATCGGCGACTACAACATCGGTGGTGACGCGTGGTCTTCACGCATCCTGCTGGAAGAAATGGGTCTGCGCGTGGTTGCGCAATGGTCCGGCGACGGCACGATTTCCGAAATGGAAAAGACTCCGTTCGTCAAAATGAACCTCATCCACTGCTACCGTTCGATGAACTACATCGCGCGCCACATGGAAGAGAAGTACAGCATCCCCTGGATGGAATACAACTTCTTCGGCCCGACCAAGGTTGCCGAGTCGCTGCGCGCCATCGCTGCCAAGTTCGACGACAAGATCAAGGAAGGTGCCGAGCGTGTTATCGCCAAGTACCAGCCGCTGATGCAAGCCGTCATCGACAAGTACAAACCGCGTCTGCAAGGCAAGAAAGTCATGCTGTACGTCGGCGGTCTGCGTCCGCGTCACGTGATCGGTGCCTATGAAGATCTGGGCATGGAAGTGGTCGGTACTGGTTACGAATTCGGTCACAACGACGACTACGACCGCACCATCAAGGATATGGGCAATGCGACGTTGATTTATGACGACGTCACCGGTTTCGAGTTCGAAGAGTTCGTGAAGCGCATCAAGCCAGATCTGGTCGGTTCCGGCATCAAGGAAAAGTTCATCTTCCAGAAGATGGGTGTGCCTTTCCGCCAGATGCACAGCTGGGACTATTCCGGCCCGTATCACGGTTATGACGGCTTCGCCATCTTCGCACGCGACATGGACATGACTTTGAACAACCCGTGCTGGGGCAAGATGCAGGCACCGTGGTTGAAGAAGGATGA
>CAYOJU010000165.1:0-5844 GCA_964404355.1 uncultured Sideroxydans sp.
GTGGATCGCATCTACGACATGTCCATGCCGGAGATGGATCGAAAACCTTCCTGCGTGAAAGCCTGCCCGACCAGCGCGCGCATGTTTGGCGACATCCACGATCCGGAATCGGCGGTGTCGCTGGCGATTCGCGAGGATGGCGGCTATGCGCTGATGCCGGAGTGGGGCACGCAACCCGCCAACCATTATTTGCCGCGCCGCAAGACCAAGCTCAAGATCCACATGGATGAGCTGGAGCGCGCGGATAATCCGCTCAAAGTGGACGGTCAGTTGCCAAAACCGGCAAAGGGTGCACCGTCCATGGACGACGTCTCTGCCTGGTAAGACCGACTATGAAACCTGCATTCTCCGTGATCTTTCTGACTACCTTGCTTGGCGCCGGGCAGGGTTTGTTCCTCGCGCTGTTTACACATCAGTCGTATGCGCTGTTCGGCTTGTTGCCGATGCAGTCCGACGCTTTCTATGGCTATGGCAGTGCGCTGGCTTTGCTGTTCCTGGGCGGCGGCTTGATTGCTTCGTTCTTCCACCTCGGCAGACCGGAACGTGCCTGGCGTTCGGCGACACAATGGCGTACTTCCTGGTTGTCGCGTGAGGTCATCGTATTGCCTGCCTTCATGGTGGTCGTGTTCCTGTACGGCGTATCTCACCTGACCGGATACCGTCCTGAGATCGTGACATTGCCCAGCGGGCTGCTGATTGATCTGTCCATCGTGATCGGTGTTGTTGGCACGTTGCTGTCGTTTGCGCTGTTCGTCTGCACGGGCATGATCTACGCCTGCCTGCGCTTTCTGCGCGAATGGAACTCGCCGCTGACAGTCATCAATTACATCCTGATGGGAGGCGCTTCCGGTTTTACTCTGGCGGCTTTCTATTCGGCGACAGCGGAACCGTCGCAGACGCATTTTTTCGTCGGCTGGGCGATCATCATCACGTTGCTGGCATTTGCAGGACGCGTTGCATCACTGGTGCGCAATGCGCGCCTGAAACCAAAATCCACAATGCAAACAGCCATCGGCATCAAGCATCCGTATATTGTTCAGCGCTCGATGGGTTCCATGGGAGGGTCGTTCAATACGCGCGAGTTTTTTCATGGCAAGAGCCACGCGTTTCTCAGGATGATCAAACCGGTTTTCCTGCTGCTGGCGTTTGTGTTGCCGCTCGCCTTGTTGGCGTTTGGCCTGTTCACACCTGGCTTGCTCGCCTTTGCGTTTATACTTCAATACTTCGGATTGATGGTAGAGCGCTGGTTCTTCTTCGCGCAAGCCAATCACCCGCAAAACCTTTACTACCAGACCATAGGCTGATCGGCATATCTTGAAAATTCAACACACACGAACATATTGGCTGCACCGCTTGTTACCGTTTACAAAATGGTGGCACATGGTGGATAGGGACGCCACTCGTGCCGACCTGATCGCGGGTATCACCGGTGCGTTGATCGTGTTGCCGCAGGGGGTGGCTTTTGCCACCATCGCCGGGATGCCGCCGGAATACGGCTTGTATGCAGCCATGCTGCCGGCAATCGTCGCCGCCTTGTTCGGTTCAAGCTGGCATCTGGTTTCCGGCCCGACCACCGCCATTTCCATCGCCGTGTTTGCGGCCATGAGTCCGCTGGCCGATCCCGGTTCGCCGCAATTCATCAGCATGGTACTTACGCTCACTTTCCTCACCGGCCTGTTTCAGTTGATCCTCGGCCTGGCGCGCATGGGAGTACTGGTCAACTTCATTTCGCACACCGTGGTCATCGGCTTTACGGCCGGTGCGGCACTGTTGATTTTTGCCAGCCAGGTGAAAAATTTCTTCGGTATCGCCATTGAGCGCGGCGCACACTTCCATGTGGTGATCGAACGCTTCATCGAACAGTTCGGCAACATCAATCCCTGGGTCACGCTGGTTGGTGCGGTTACGCTGGCTTCAGGCATTCTTGCCAAACGCTACATTCCCAAGCTGCCCTACATGATCGTGGCGATGGTTATCGGTAGCGTCGTTGCGTTTCTGCTCAATCAGGAAATCGGCGTGCAAACCACGCTGATCAAGACCGTGGGTGCCTTACCTGCTCAATTGCCACCGTTCTCGTTGCCGGACTTTTCCTATACGACCATCCACAAGGTATTGTTTCCCGCATTGGTGGTTACCATGCTGGCGCTGACAGAGGCGGTTTCCATTTCGCGCTCCATCGCGGTGAAGTCCGAGCAGCGCATCGACGGCAATCAGGAATTCATCGGCCAGGGCCTGTCCAATCTGGTTGGCAGTTTCTTCTCCAGTTATGCATCGTGCGGTTCGTTCAATCGCAGCGGGGTGAACTATGCCGCTGGAGCGAAGACGCCGATGGCAACTGTATATGCCTCCATCTTACTGGTGCTGGTGTTGTTGCTGGTTGCGCCGCTGGCTTCCTACCTGCCGACAGCGGCGATGGCAGGCATCCTGTTCCTTGTTGCTTGGGGGCTGATCGATTTTCATCATATCGCCAGCATCGGAAAAACCAGCCGCTCGGAAACGGTCGTGTTGTGGGTGACGCTGCTGGGTACACTGGTCGATCTGGAGAAGGGTATCTTCTTCGGTATCCTGCTCTCGCTAACCATATATCTATTCCGCGTCTCGCGTCCTGGCATTGTGCAGGTTGTTCCGGCAAAAGAAGAAGGCGCTTATCACTTTGTGGGAGCGGAAGACCATCCGCAATGCCCGCAATTAAGCATGGTACGCATCAACGGTGCGATCTTTTTCGGCGCCGTGGATCACGTGCAGAACAGTCTGCAGCAAATCGATGAGATCAACCCACAGCAGAAATCCGTGCTGATCGTGGCCCGTGGCATCAGTTTCGTTGATGTGGCGGGAGCCGAGATGCTGGCGCAGGAAGCACGCCGCCGCCGCAAGATGGGAGGCGGACTATATTTCTACCGTTGCAAGGATGAAATCTACAAATTTCTGCGCAAGTCAGACAAGCTGGATGACATTGGGGTGGGCGGCTTCTTCCCGACCATGTCGAACTGGATCAAGCCGGTCTATGCGACGCTTGATTCGGATATATGCAAGAACTGCACGGCACGCATCTTCTCCGAGTGTCATGCCAATCTACCCAACGGCGAACCGAGGTCAGCATGAATAACCGTCTCACGCGTTTCTTTCCATTCATTAACTGGTGGCCGTTTCACGGCGAGACCGTCAGGGCCGACCTGATTGCCGGCATCACCATCGCGCTGGTGCTGATTCCGCAATCCATGGCCTATGCTCAACTGGCCGGGTTGCCGGCTTATTACGGTCTGTATGCGGCGTTCCTGCCGGGCATGATCGCGGCGCTATGGGGTTCTTCCGCACAATTGGCAACCGGTCCCGTGGCAGTAGTTTCTCTGTTGACTGCGTCCGCTCTAGCGCCGCTCGCCGCAACTGGTTCGGATCAATTCATTGCACTTGCCATATTGCTGGCGCTGATGGTCGGCGTAATCCAGCTGACCCTGGGCGCGTTCAAACTGGGTGTGGTAGTCAGCTTCCTGTCGCATCCGGTCATCGTCGGCTTCACCAACGCGGCGGCGATCATCATCGGCCTGTCGCAAATCAACAAGCTCTTTGGTATCTCAATGGGACGCAGCGAACATTTCCTGCAGGATGTGTGGGGTGCGTTGCAGTTGCTGGGAGAGACGCACTTGCCGACATTGCTGATGGGCGTGGCCGCTTTCGCCATCATGTTTTTAATGAGGCGCTACACACCGAAACTGCCCAATGTACTGGTTGCGGTCGCACTGACTACTACTGTGAGCTGGTGGATCGGCTTTGAGCACAACAGTAATGGCAAAATTGACCAAATTGTGGATTCTGAAGTGAAAAACCTGGCCATCAATTTTTCCCATGCCGAGATCAAAATCGAGGAATTGAACGCGCAGATCAACATCAAATCGGCCGAACTCAAGCAACTGCAGAAGGATCATGAAGGCGGCAGCCAGCATTCGGCTGCGCTTAGTTATGAGATCGAACTGATCAAACTTGAACTCAAAGACCTGGAAGGCGAAAACCGCAAAGCCGCCCGCTCCCTGCGCAAATTCATTTTTGAACAGATTCCAGCAACCGATACCCAACCCGCGCGGCTCTATCTGACCGGCCAAGTACCACAGGGAGAAAAGTCCGACGGTTATCGCTGGCGCATCAAGAAAGTGAACAAGGGCGAATTGAGTCTGGTTGGCGGCGGCGAAGTCGTGGGTAGTATTCCTTCCGGCTTGCCTGAGTTGGCGCTGCCTGGCATGCGCTGGGGTGATTTTGGCATGCTGTTCTCGAGTGCGCTGGTCATTTCACTGGTTGGTTTTATGGAAGCAATCTCCATTGCCAAGGCCATGGCTGCCAAGACCAAGCAGCGCATCAACCCGAATCAGGAATTATTGGGGCAGGGACTGGCCAATGTCGTCGGCAGCTTCAGTCATGCATTCCCGGTTAGCGGTTCGTTCTCGCGCTCCGCGGTCAGTCTCAATGCCGGTGCCAGAACGGGGCTATCTTCGGTATTTTCCAGCATCATCGTGTTGTTGACGTTGTTGTTCCTGACGCCCTTGCTATATCACCTGCCGCAGGCAGTGCTGGCTGCAGTCATCATCATGGCGGTGATCGGCCTGATCAATTTCTCCGCCATCAAGCATGCCTGGCAGGTACATAAACATGACGGCATCGCCGCCGGAGTCACGTTCGTCGCCACCATGGCCTTTGCTCCGCATCTGGATAACGGCATCCTGCTGGGGGCAGCGATCTCCATCATGCTCTACCTGTATCGCACCATGAAGCCGCGCGTGGCGCGTCTGGGACGCTACACCGACGGGACGCTGCGCGATTTGAAAGTGCACCCGAACATGCCGACCAGCGAACATGTGGTGCCGGTGCGTTTCGACGGACAGCTCTATTTTGCCAACGTCGCGTATTTCGAAGATGCGTTACTGGAAGCGGTGGCGGAGAAGCCGAACGCCAAGTATGTGCTGGTAGTGGGCAACGGGATCAACAATCTTGACGCATCCGGCGAGGATGTCATCAGGGCACTATATGAGCGCTTGCAGGCTAACGGCGTTACCCTGGTGTTCTCCGGCCTGAAGAAACAGGTACTGGACATCATGCACCGTACCGGGCTTTTCGATGAAATCAGCCAGGAGCGCATTTTTGCCAATGAAGACATGGCACTCGCCGCGATTTGCGAGTGGCTGGGCGAGGCAGGGAAGGTCGATCCGTTCAATCCGGCCAATAAACCGGCCTGACGAAGGGGAATCATTTCAGTTAGTGTTTAAGCATGTGCATAACACTTACGGGCTATCCTATACCCCGTAGTGGCTATGGACGCTAACAGAGCGATTATCCCTATAATGTGGCTCAAGTTTTGTGCGGCAACGCATTTTTTTGTAGTACTTCTAAATTACTGACGGGAGATGAAACAATGAATTTCGATAAAGAACTGAACGCGCGCAATTTGTCCTGTCCTTTGCCTATCGTGAAAACCAAAAAGTCACTGAATGACATGACTAGTGGTCAGGTTCTCAAGGTCATTTCGACCGACACCGGTTCCGTGAAAGATATGGCTGCATTCGCCGAGCAGACCGGCAATACGCTGCTGTCTACGGTGGAAGAAAACGGCGAATTCGTGTTCTACATGAAGAAAAAATAATTCAACCAAACAAAATCAGGGAGAAAGCATGGCAAACAAAAAAATGGCGATCATCGCCACCAAAGGCACGCTGGATATGGCATATCCGCCGTTCATTCTGGCTTCCACTGCTGCGGCACTGGGTTACGACGTACAGGTATTCTTCACATTCTACGGACTGCAGCTGCTGCGCAAGGATCTGTCCAACGTCATGATCAGCCCGCTGGCCAACCCGGCGA
>CAYOJU010000166.1:0-5839 GCA_964404355.1 uncultured Sideroxydans sp.
CCCTTTGTCGTTGTCGCGTGGCGGCCAAGTGCTGAGGAATTTCAGGACCTGGTAGACGGCAAGCCGGTGTTCATTTCCATGTTCGGTGGTCTGCCGCCGCATTATCTGACCACTGACTTTCAACAGGCCATATCACCGAAATGATTGGACCGATCATAATCTTGGGATGTGGCGCCGGTTCCGGTGAAATGCTGGCGCGCGCTTTGCGTGAACGAGCGTGGGTTACGAAATGTCCTTGACGTTGCAACAAAGTTTCACTGAGGGTGCGGTTTGTGACGTCCAAACGCCGCAAGTCGTCAAGCGGGAAGGCAGTTAAAGGAGTTAAAGCAGCCAACCCCAAAAAGCTTGGCCGCCCACTTGCGTTCAAACCCGAATATATCGACCGCGCGGCTGCGATGTATCGGCACGGTTCGATTGATGAGGAAGTGGCCACATCGTTGGGCGTGGCGCTCTCGACCCTCTACAAATGGAAAGCGGAAATTTCGGAGTTTTCGGAGGCGGTTCGGCAGGCCCGGGAAGTTGTAACCGACAAGGTCGAGGCCGCTTATTACAACCGAGCGATTGGTTGCAAGGTTCCGGCGATCCATTTTACCAATTTTGAGGGGGAAGTGATTCAGACGCCGTTCATGGAGTATTACCCACCGGATCCTAATGCGTGCATCGGTTGGTTGAAGGCGAATCGACCGCAGAAATATCGCGAAGTCACGCGCATGGAACATTCCGGCAAGGTTTCGCACTCAGCCAATATCGAGGACATGAGCGCCGAAGAGTTGGCCGCTGCCAAGGAACGGCTCGACAAATTGGAGGCACAGCAGGCATGAGCCAGACTGACGACAGGTTCAATGCGCAGTGCGTCAAGGATCCAAACGCCGGCGGCGCGGTGCGCGTTTTGAACATGGCGGACCTGATTCGGTCTGCCCGTGAGATTGGCGCTTATCCGCCGCGCTCCAACTCGAACCCGTTGAGCCGGGAGCTGACCGACCGCGAAATGGAAGCCAAGATTTTGACCGGTGCGCAAGCGGTGGCAAAAGCAGAGGCAAAACGGGCGCGGAAATTAACCAAGCGACAACAACAAGACGCCTATGAATCAGGCGCATTTGTGTGATGTGGTTTTTGTTTCTCATTCTTATGGTCGGCGCTACTGACAGTCAGTTACTGCAGGAGCGGTTGACCTACGCGCGCGTGGCGCGACAGGATCTCATTACGTTTGCCAAGATCACGTCGCCGTTGCCATCGGACGCCACCAACCTGCGCAAATCAAAGTATCGGGCCGCCCGGCATCATCACAAGATTGCCGAAGCCTTGATGATGGTCGAGAGCGGCCAGATCAAGCGGCTGAATATCGAGATTCCGTATCGGCACGGCAAAACCGAGTTGGGCGTGCGCAAGTTCGTTCCGTATGTCATGGGCCGTTCGATGGTCAGGAAAAATCCGATCGATTTGATCATTCTCACATTTGCCGATTCTCTGGCCAATGAGCACGGGCGCGATTGTCGAGAGGTGTTTCGAAGCAGTGGAAATCGTTTGGCGTTTGGAACCCGGATGCGCGAGGACAGCCAGGCAATGGACCGGTTGCAGTTACACGCTGAGAATGGTGTCAAAGGGCCGACAGCAATCTTTTCCGGCCGCGGCGGTATTGGCGGCGGTTTCGGCGCCGGTGGAATTATCTTTGACGACTTTTTCAAGAATGCGGCTGAGGCCCAATCGTTGGCCGTGCGCGAAGCGGCATGGCATTGCTTCATTGCCGACTGTCTGACACGCCTCAATGAGGAAACTGGCTGGGCTGTAATCATCGGCACGCGCAAGCATGAGGACGATGTACAGGGCCGTTTACTCGACCCGACCAATCCGCACTATGACCCGGTCGAGGCCGCGAAATGGACCACGTTGCGATTGCCAGCATTGGCTGAAGAGAACGATCCGTTGGGCCGTGAAGTCGATGAACCGCTTTGGCCCGAAAGGTTTGGTTTCCAATTCTGGAATGAGAGGCGCACCAGCCGTTCAGAGGTTGTCCGTATCGAATTCCAAACTCAGGGCCAGTGTCAGCCGACGCCGGCGGAAGGTAATCACTTTAAAAAAGATTGGCTGTTGGAATACGACGCGCCGGAGCTGCCGAAGTATCTGAAAATATTTGGCACAAGCGACCACGCCGTGCGCGGCAATCAAACCAACGATCTGCATTGTTTGTTGCTCGCTGGCATCGACCCGAGCGATGTCATTTGGATTCTGCCGACAACATGGTGGGAACAATCCGACACGCTGGTGATGACCGAAAAGTGGATTGACCTAATCCGTGACAATAAACCCGTTTATTGGTGGGCCGCTCGTGACCACATCAGCGGTTCGGTGAAACCATTTTTGCTCAAGCGCATGCGCGAGCGGCAGGTTTACGGCGTCGTAGACGACGAGCTGCGCGAGGACAAAGATTTAGTGCGGCGTTCCCAAAGTATTCGCAACCGCATGGCCATGGGCATGGTGCGCTGGCCGCGATTCTGGCCGAAATGGCATCTGGCGCGCCAGCAGTTGTTGACTTTCCCCAACGGCAAGAACGATGACCTTGTCGCGGCACTAGCAATCCTCGGCATGAAGTTGGACCAACTGCAAAAGTCTGAAGGTCCCGGCGCGCCGCCTGCCAAAAAAGGCACGTTCGAGTGGCATTCGTGGGGACAAGAGAACCGGGAAGTGAACGTAAAAAAATGGTGATTGCCGATTTAAACACAGAGGACACAAAGATGAACATACACATTCACGTTACGCCTATTTGGGCACCGGTCATTTTGTCGCTGCTCTGGCTCGCCATGACCATTCCAACTTTGTTCAAAAGCCGGGGAGATTGGGATTTCAGCGGCCCGCTCATTTTTATTTTCGGATTGGGATGCGTTTGCTCCGTGTGGGTTTGTTACGCCCTGTTTTTGTTGTTTGCCTCGAAATGATTGTATGAGCACTGAAAGTCAACCCATGGGAATCCGCGACACGATCAAAGCCGTTGTGCAGGTCGTGACCACGCGCAAACTGCCCAATCCGCTGGCGCAAACTCCAAAAGACACCTCGCGCGCCGCACTGGTCAAAGAGCTGAACGATTGGTGGATGAACGCGCGCAAGTTTTGGGAACCGGTCTTTAAAGAGATCGAAGAGGATATGATTTTCGCGGGCGGCAAGCAGTGGCCTGACGGTGTGCTCGGAGCGGACGGCAGTTTGCCCTATCAAGCGTTTCTGACAGGGCCGTGCGCGCCGTGGAGCGGCATCGTGGTCGATAACGTCTGGCACATCCTCACCATTTGGGCTGTTTGGAAATTTCTCGTATGAGGACTATTCCGATAATTCTAACGGCTTACGCATTCGAAGAGTTTTTACTGCGTTCGAACGCATCGGAAGAGAAGAAATCTCGCGCGCGGGTCGCGTTCGAAAAGCTTCAGGAATGGGCCAAGGCTCGAGAGGCAGATATCCGGGCATTACGACCTTACGGAAAGAACGGTAATTGCCTACCGATGGTGTCGGATCATGCAATCGCAGAGAAGAATTTATTCTACAGAAACTGAATATGAAACAGCCCATAGTTTGCTTAACGGACATTGCAGTAGAGGAACTGGTCACTCAATCGAAGAGTTCTTCGGTGGAAAAGGGCAGCGCCCTATTTGCTGCCGCTTGGATTCTGAGCTGGTCAAAAGATGATAAGACAGCGCGGCCAATCATTCGGCGCCACTATATCGGCGGACTCGGTATGCAGGACTCGCTTCACTTATTGAAAGATAAACCTTTTTTAACAAATTAATGAAAAAGCCAATTATTGCACCAACCGAGGCTCATTTGCTTGACCATTTTGAACGCGGCGAAATTTCAAGCGACCTTGGGAAAATTCGCACTGCGTTGGCAGCGATGAACTCCGAGACTGATGCCATGGGGCTAGAGGCGCGAAATATCTACGTTGGAGTTGAGGCTCCTTTCCCATTAGTCGCTTTCCCATATCCGCAGTTTCAAATGTGCCAAAACTAATATGAGCACTGAAAGTCAACCCATGGGAATCCGCGACACGATCAAAGCCGTTGTGCAGGTCGTGACCACGCGCAAACTGCCCAATCCGCTGGCGCAAACTCCAAAAGACACCTCGCGCGCCGCACTGGTCAAAGAGCTGAACGATTGGTGGATGAACGCGCGCAAGTTTTGGGAACCGGTCTTTAAAGAGATCGAAGAGGATATGATTTTCGCGGGCGGCAAGCAGTGGCCTGACGGTGTGCTCGGAGCGGACGGCAGTTTGCCCTATCAAGCCGATATCACCCAGCGGCACTTGATGCAGAGGGAAGCGCAGCTTTACGCCAAAAACCCCACGTTCGAAGCGCGCCGCCGTGAGCGTCTTGAATTTCAGGTGTGGGACGAAACCGAAGAGAGCTTGAACGGCGCACGCGCCATTCTGCAGCAGTACGCCCCACAGATTGACGCGGCAAAAGCGGCCAAACTGTTGCTTAGCCACGTGCAGCCTGGTGTGGCTTTGCCGCCGGATGTGACGCCGGATCATATTGCCGCGGCTCAGCGTGTCGTTGAAAGTGTGCCGCCTGAAGTCGATAGCGCGCAGATGATCATTGAGGATTACGAGCGCGGCATGAAGCAGCGGGCTTACGAGGAGGCGTTTGGCAACACGTTGCGGTTGCTTTTCCAAAACCAAATCGACGCGCAAAACCCGCCGTTCAAACAGCAGGCCAAACAACTGGTCACGCGCGTGGACACGTGCAAGGTCGGTTACGTGAAACTTTTGATGCGCCGCGAATTGAGCGGCACACCAACGGCCACGGCCATTAAGACGGGGCCGGATGAATTACTAGCTTCTATCCGCGCCAAAGTCATGGCCATGAGCGAGCCGGACGCCAAAAAGGACAGTGGCGACATGGCTGAGCTTGAAATGATGTTCAAGCAGTATCAGGCGCAAAAGGCAGAGGAACAATCGGAGGGCGAAGTTGACGACGAAGGTGTGGTGTTTGATTTCCTTCCCGCGACGTCAGTCGTCGTGGATCCTAACTGCCGGAGTTTGCGCGGCTTTGTCGGCTGTCAGCGTATCTGTCACGAAATGCTGATGAGCGTAGCCGACGTCGAACGCGAGTTTGGCGTCAGTCTGCGCGACACAGGTGTGCGGCTCTATTCTCCGGATGGCAAGAAGAACGACAATGGCGGTCCATCGGAAGCGCGGCAGAACAGCGACGGTGAAATGCCGTTGCTCGAAAATAAAGCGTTGGTCGGGTTCATCTACGATCGTAATTCCGGCAACGAATATGTCGTGTGTGATGGGGTGAAAGATTTCCTGCGCGAACCCAAAGCGCCTGAGCCTGATTGGGATTACTTCTGGCCAATTCTACCGCTGGTGTTCCGGCCAATCGAGGTCGAGAAAAACGACCCGAAAAAGGGCGTGACCTGCTACCCCAAAAGTGACGTGCGGCTACTGCGCCCGATGCAAAAAGAGAAGAACCGGTCTGGCCAAGAGTTTATCGAAGCGCGCATCGCGTCACGAGCATGGTGGGTTGCAGTCGCGTCAAAATTTCAAAAGGGCGATTTGGCCAAGCTGTCAACAACCCGCCGCACTAACGAGGTGATTCTAGCCGAAATGTTGGCACCTGGTGAAAAGCTCTCTGATATCCTCATGGCTGGGCCAGTTCCGGATATTAAGCCCGAAGTGTTCAATGACGGCCGCTTTACTCAAGACGTGCTGGAAGTAACGGGAAGCCAACAGGCCGATCTGGGGCCGACCAACGCCGACACTGCCACGCAATCACGCATTGCCGCTCAATCGCGGTTGCAATCCAGCGACTCGAACATCGATGACCTCGCGCTGCTGCGACATCGCATCGGCCTC
>CAYOJU010000167.1:0-5828 GCA_964404355.1 uncultured Sideroxydans sp.
CCTTTAACCACTCGGCCACCCCTCCATTAAAGAGCGCGCGATTATCCAGATAACCGCGTACCTTGTCAAAGGGAATCTACAGATTTTCAGCAAGAAGCAGGCCAGCCAGGTCCTCTTCTACGAACGATTGGCGACGGCTCAGGACAACACTTCCAGTTCGCCCACCAGATCAAGCAGCGCCGCCGCCGAATAGCGCCGCTCCCTGTCCTTGCACATCATCCGGTCCAGCATAAATTGCAAATGGCGGAAGGACGCAGGCAGCTTGGGAACGGGCGCATGCAGGTGTTGCTGCACAATTGCTTCCAGCGATTCGCCTTTATAGGGCTTCTCCCCGGTGAGCATGTTGAAAAACACCGCTCCCATGCTATAGATATCGGTACTTTCGTCCTCAGTATCACCGAGCGCCTGCTCGGGACTCATGAAATAGGGTGTGCCGACGATATACTCGATCTGACCGTGGCGATGGGCCTTATATATACGCCGCGCCACCCCGAAATCGCCCAGCACCGCCGTACCGTCGTCGCGCAACATGATGTTCTCCGGCTTGATATCACGGTGGATAATGCCCATTCTGTGCACCTCCACCAGCGCCTGCGCCATCTCGCGCAGCACGCTCCAAGCCCGTTCCGGCTCCATGCCCTGGCTTCCGATGCACTGCTTGAGCGTACCGCCGGACAGGTATTCCATCACGATGAACAGTACATCGTCAGTCACTCCCTGATCATAGATCTGCAGCACGTTGGGATGGTGCACCTGCTCCAGCAGGCCGTATTCCTCGACGAATCGATACAGCATCTCACTATCTTCGGAAACGCTGCCGTCGGCAAATTTCAGGGCCAGTTGCGCGCCGTCACGCAGGCGCTCCACCAGAAACACGCGCGACATCCCGCCTTTCCCGAGCGGTCGCAAGCAGCGATAACCGGGTATCGCGGGGAAATCGACCGAATGGGCGCCTTCCTCGGGGGCGCCGGTTTCTGCGCCGAACGCCGGGTAACGGCCGGAACGCGTACCCTGCCCCAACTCCAGCGTGGTTTCCAGCATCTTGCCGGACTTGGTCTCGACCTCCGCTTCCTCGTCGTCGCGTATCACCACCACTTCCGCCACGTTGACCGGCTGTTTCAGCCAGTCAGCACCGATCAAGGCTCTCCGTCGCGTCTGCACGCCCTGCCCCGCCGCTTCGAGCGCCTGTTCGCTGCACACCACATTCCAGTCCAGCTCCTTGGATTTGACCGACAACAGGGAAGAAATGGAAACCGCGTGCCCGCTTGCCACATGCTGCACATGCGGTTCCAGGCCGAATTCGGCAAACATCAATTCGCCGCTATGAATACCGATGCCGACGCCAAACCGGTCCAAGCCCTGCTCGGGAAAGGCTTGCCGTATCCAAAAGCGCGTCTGATAGGCGATCAGCGCAATGGCCAGTGCGCAGCGCAAAGCGCGGCGGGCATGCGCATCGGCCCCTTCCACCTTGGAGAAAGTCACCACCATGCTGTGATTGCTGATCGAGGTCAGGACGCCCTGCTGTTGCTCGACCTGCACGCAGACCTTCTCGTAATAGTCGTGCATCAGAACGACCAAACTAGTGGATGAAAGACGCTCGGTCAGATGGATGAAGTCGCGGATGATGACGCTGACCACCGTCGCTTCGATCGGCACGCTGGGTTTCCCGTTTTCCTTCACAACATGCCCTTTTCCGCGAACGACAGGCAACCCGCGCCCGCCACAATGAAATGATCCAATACCCTTACATCGACCAATTGTAACGACTTCTTTAATGCCTGCGTCAGCAAACGATCCGAATCGCTCGGCTCCGCCACGCCGGAAGGATGGTTGTGCGCAAAGATCAGCGCCGCCGCATTGTGGTGCAAGGCGCGCTTCACCACCTCACGCGGATACACACTGGTCTGCGTCAAAGTCCCCTGAAACAACTCCTCAGAGGCAACTACCCGATGCTGCGCATCCAGAAAGATCGCCACAAACACCTCCTGCTGCCGCGAACGCAACAATAGCTGCAGGTAATCGCGCACCGCGCGCGGCGAATTTAGCGCATCGCCCGCCTGCATCTCCTCCTGCAAGGCACGCCGCGACATCTCCAGCACCGCCTGCAACTGCACGAACTTCGCCTGCCCCATACCGTGGATATCGCAAAACTCCTTTTCACCCGCCGCGAACAACCGGGTCAGACTGCCGAACCGCTCCAGCAGCCCCCGCGCCAAATCCACCGCACTCATGCCGACCACGCCGGTACGCAGGAAGATCGCCAGCAACTCGGCATCGGACAAAGCTGCCGCACCGCGCTGCACCAGTTTCTCGCGTGGACGTTCGTCTGCAGGCCAGTCAGTGATGCTCATGCTTTGCCTCGCTTTCCTTATTCAATAAAAAGGGCGCGCCGCATTGTTGCAATAGCTGCGTAAGTGACTTTGAGGCCCCTATTCGAACATGGCCCGTTTAAATCTTATTTCGTCGGTAACGACGTCGACACTTGTTGAGTGCAGATTGCATCAAAAACCTTGTAGGGAAATTGCACAAACGTTAACGAGGTTTCGAACACGCTCATCACCTTATCGTCCAGATCAAACGAGACGGTCTTCTCTGGAATGACATGCTTAAGTTCACCTCCATTGAACATGACATCCCATGCCAGGTCCGCACCGGTTACGTTTTGATCTTTTTCGTGCAACACGTATAACGTCTGTAATTGCTGGCCTCGTTTTCCTGGATCCGGATTCGATCCTGACTGGAAGTTGATCTTGATATTTTTGCCACCAGCGGAAATTCCGCAGTAAGGCACGAGGTGTTCGTCGAAGAGCGTTTTCAATTTATTCTTGCGCCCATCGGTTGGTACCAGCGCATACGCCTTTATATAGGGATGAAGCGTGCCATAGGTGCAATACATCTCACCATTAAAGCTGAGAAAGCCGTGCCGATTGCTTCCCCGGTGTCTTTCGCAGGCGAGACCCTGATTGAACCAAGCGTTGGCTTTAATCTTGTCGCTGGCCTGACTCTCAATTAGTTTTTTGGAGGCACTGACCGACTCGCCAAGCTTGCTGTTTTTCAGTGAAATCAGTGACAGGTCCGATAGCACACGTTCATCGCCCGGTCGCTGCTGTGCTGCCAGCGAGATTTCACGATAGGCGCGTGTCACATCACCCTTCTGATACGAGCTCTCTGCCTTCAGAACATAAGCGCCGGCCATCTCTGCCGCTTGTTCCGCAGTCGGCGGAGCAAGCCACTTTTCGATCTCGCCAACCTGCGCTGCGGCAATATTTGGATTCTTTTCTGCGGCGTTGGCAGCAGTGTAACGGTGCAACCAGTCGAGAGGGCTCTCCTCTACAATCGGGTGCTTGTGATGATTATCTGCCTTGATGAAGGGCTGCGCACCGCTATCCAGTAACAGTTTAATCATCTCTGATGAGCCGTAGCGCACGGCGTAATGCAGCGGTGTCATGTTGAATGTTTGCAAGGTGTAATAACAGCTGTCCGATGGCTTGGTTGTTACCGCATTCACATCAGCTCCCGCCTTAATCAATAATCTTGCCGCATCGATTTGATTGTTTTGCACGGCATACATAAGGGGGGTTTTACCGAAATCATTGACGTGGTCGTTGGCAACGCCCGACTGCAGAAGAAACCCCAATGCCTCGGGATAATCAACTGCGATGCTCAGAATGCTTTCATGTGAGCCCGGATCCTCGCCCCACTGGTTAAGCTGTGCGTCGATACCTTGAGCATCAAATTTGATCGCGCGGATATCCCTGATTTTCTGTTTTTCCAGAATCGCCTTTCGCAGCGCCTCCTCGCCTTGTACGAACTCCGGGTCATACATGTAGAACCGTATCCCCATGCTGACGGCGCCTTTCAGCGTGTCGGCAGCCATCTTTGTGGAGACCTCCTGCGGCCAGCCATTGGCCTTTTGATAGAAGGCCGCCAACTGCCGAGTTGTCTCCGGCAGTTGCGACTGAAATGCCTGAAACGCGTTGTAGTCCGAGATGCCGAGCAGTGACCACTGTGCGAGGTATCTCATGTCATTGTCGTAACTGCCAACGACGTCTGCACCGGGTTTACGCTCACGCAACGCCCATGGACGATAGAGCACAGTTTGCAATGCAGCGCGCACATCGCCTTTCCAACGCCAGTGTGTCGCCATCGAGCCACAGTCACCCGCATCACGCATCAGACCGTAGACCTTTTGCTGCAACGCCTGCAGGGAATCAACAACCTTGTCATCTTTAACGGGCGCTGCCCCGGCCACATCCACTGGCGCGGTCGCCACCTTGCACGCCGGTTGCCAGCGCCCCTCCTGGGCCAGGCGGTAGATCGATATCATCCGGTTCGAGTTGCCTACGACAAACAGATATACATCGTCCGCAGAGCGTCTTGCGATCGTATATTCATAGCTGTCCGCCGGTGGCGCCACTTCCGCCAGCGTTGCCCGATAGGCCTGGTCGTCCTGCTCTGGAATCGGTTTGTCGGAGACCAGTGGCTGATTAGTTTCGCACGCGCCACCACACCCGGGGTTCCTCTGGTAGTCGAGATAATAGGTTTTTCCATACGCCGCGATTTCGCCTCTTCCGAGGCCGGCCTCTATTTTCCAGTTCAGAATTTTTCCCGTTTTGGCATATCCATGCCCCTGAATGCCATAGGCCTCACTAAAAGCGGCATCGGAAAAGAACTTTTGCTGCACATCACCCAGCAAGCTCGCACAGCCGGGGTCGTTATTCTCGGTCAGTACGGGTTTGAACCACGAAGTCCGCATGTCGACACTATCGGCCAATGCGGTTGTCATGATGCTAAGCAAAAGAATTGTGCCCATCAGCCTACGCATACAAACTCCTTGTAGAAACAGATAAATTGCGAAAGTTGTTTCGTTTAACTGGTGAAGAAACAAAAGGAGCCAGGCTCGAATCGAGAACCAAACAGGTCTGCTTCACAATATTATTTCGCATTTCATTCTTCCTGTTCAAAATCCAAAATCTGGCCGCTCCTCAAGTTTTACACCCGGGTCAAATGTGTAGCTACCCATCTAAGGGCCGTACCAAGGTGTAAGTAAAGTGCCTCACGGACGCAAACTAACCCGCCCTCGCTACAGGGTCAATATGCCAAACGGCCTAGATACACACCTATCCATGCGCTTTTCCCCAATGCCGTCGCCTTCGCGAGCGCTTCTTGATAAGATGCGCGGCACTATGAAGCAAGCCCAGACAAAACGCATCGTGCTCGGTATTACTGGCGGCATCGCGGCCTATAAGGCGGCGGAACTGGCTCGGCTATTGATCAAACAGGGAATCGAGGTGCAGGTAGCGATGACGGAGGCGGCGACGCACTTCATTACACCCGCCACCATGCAGGCACTCAGCGGACGCCCGGTGCTGGTCAACCAGTGGCAGGACGACAAGGGCATGGCGCACATCCAAAGCAGCCGCGTCGCCGATGCCATCGTGATCGCGCCCGCCACGGCGGACTTCATTGCCAAGCTGGCAAACGGACTAGCCAACGATTTGCTCTCATCCCTGTGTCTTGCGCGCGATTGCCCTTTGCTGGTGGCACCTGCCATGAACAAGCAGATGTGGGCGAATGCGGCTACGCAGCGCAATGTGCAGCGGCTTGCCGATGATGGCGTGATGCTGTTGGGGCCGGCCAGCGGGGCGCAAGCCTGTGGTGAGGGAGGTATGGGGCGGATGGTGGAGGCGGAGGAGTTGGCGCGGGATATTGTTGCGTATCTGAACAAAAGCACCCTAACCCTAACCCTCTCCCAGGGGGAGAGGGGACAATCTAGAGAGTTAAGCGGAGTAAAGATACTTATCACCGCCGGCCCCACTTATGAAGCC
>CAYOJU010000168.1:0-5815 GCA_964404355.1 uncultured Sideroxydans sp.
CCACTTCCATGGCCATGGTGACCCGCGCCGGGGATACCTTGAGTCCTGCAACATCCTTGGCACAAGCGATGACGGCATTGATGCGCCGATTCATCTGCTGTCCTTCTCTGGTGCTGTTATCTGCAATCGGGCGCGTATTCCCGTAACCCACTGCAGTCAAACGTGTAGATGAAATGTGGAAATTGTCCATCAGATAGCTCACCACGCTTTGTGCCCTGCGCTGGGAAAGTTTTATGTTGTACTCATGCTCACCCACATTGTCGCTGTGACCTTCGATCACCGCGGTCGTATCGGGATATTTATTCATGAATGTTCCCACCACGGCGAGCTTCTCTTTCTCCTCCCGCTGTATCTCGTCCTGTTTGATCTCGAACTGGATGTCGAGAATGCTGCAGTACTTTTGCATCTTGACCACGGGCACGATGACCAGGATAGGCGCTGCGGCAACAATTGGAGGCGGTGCTGCTTTCTGGACAGGGGCAGGCTTAGTCTCGCCAAAGCGATAGACCAAGCCGAGCGAGAACATATTAATGTCGCCCTTGTTGCCCACGGCATCGTCGATGCGGTAGCGCTCCGCCTCGGCGCGCATGCCAAGTGATTTATTAAAGTCATATTGCAGTCCCATACCGGCCTTGTAGTTCAGGGCGCTCTTGCTGGGACTTGGTGTTGTCGGCGCAGGCACTGTACCGGTGCTGGTGAATTCATCTTTGGCTTGCGCATAGTTCAATCCCAGGCGGCCCAGCATAGAAAACTTTTCGGAGACGGGCATTGATCCGACAACATCCAAGTTCAAACCTTTGAGTTTGATTTTGCCTATACGCGTTCCCGCAGGCACGGTGGCTGTATAACCGAACTCGCCCAGATCAAAATAGCCAGCCTCAAGAGCAAAATTCCTGTTCAATTGATACCCGCTAAATATTTTGTATGAATTGCCACGGTTGTCATCGACGATCGAGGAAGTGCCCAGACCGGCACCTGCAAGATAGGAGGTGATTCTGGCATCGTCTATCGTTGTTCTCGACTGACCGAGGTTACCCCCGACGTACCAGTTCGAATCTTTCGAATCATCCGCCAGTGCAAATGGACCGCACAAAACAGCCAATCCCACCAGCCCCAGTGCTCCTGCGGTTTTAGAAATTCTTTTCATATCGTTCTCCCTGATAATTTGATGCGATTTGTTCTGCTTTCACAGCGAACAATTCATGCCTGGTTACTGGCAAGTTGTTGAGTATCCGGCAGGCGGAGCAAACGGCTGACCCGGAACGGAGACAACATTGGAATCAAATACGAATGCACCTGCGGTATACGCACCCGCGAGCAATCTGCCGCAAGAAGTGGAACCCGTGACCATCGTGATGCTTGCAGAGGCCAGAATGTTGCCCTGGAATTCAGAGTACGAACCAAGCGTCACTGAACTGCCCGCCTGCCACCAGACATTGGATGCCTTGGCACCACCGGTCAGCAAGATGCGCGAACGGCCTGCAGGAACTCCTCCTGCCGCAGCGGCCGTGCCGACTGTGCTTGATGACTGAAACACGAAGACAGCATTCGGGTTGCCTTGAGCATCGAGCGTGAGATCACCCGTGATCAGGATTGATGTTAGAGATTGATAGACGCCGGGGTAGAACAAGTTGTCGTTTAACACAAGCGGACTTGCAGTTGGCGCTCCAAGCGTCGTACCAGCCGGCAAATTGGTTGCTCCGCCCAGTGTTCCGGCAGCCGGAGGGCCCGCAGGCGGTGTAATTTTGAGAAATGCTGCCAGCAAATCGGCTTTCACCGTAGTGGCGGTGGGCCCGCTGATAACTACCGTTCCGTTGAGTGCCGGTGTATCGCCTCCGCACGCACCAAACCCCGCCGATCCCGCCCCTCCCGGAGCTGCCACCGCGTTACACGTAGCAGTCGGATCCAGTACGACATCACCGTTAATTGTCGTATTAGGTACCGTGGGGGTGTTGGTTACCCCAGCGGTCGCCGCGATTCCGTAAGTACTGGCCGTTCCAAGCATTGCTGTACTAATCCCGGTAGAGCCGGTTCCCTCGCCCAATATCGGGTTGCCACCGCCACCACATCCAGCCACAACAGCAACCAGTAGCAATGTCATGACCCACGCCAGCAATTTTGTAATATTGTCGAATTCATACATTTTTTTCTCCTCTGTGTAATCCCGAAAAGCATTGATTAATTCACCCTGCCATTGCGGGCACTCAATCCAACTTGCCAAATCCATATTCGTCCGTATCTGTCAACAGCAAAGCAGGCGGTTCCCGAGCTGGAGCCAATGCATTTCGCAGAAAAACCAGACCGTCACACTCACAGTCGTTATCCGCTTTTCGTTCGGGCGGCTCTGTGCACTTGCGCACATAAGAATATTTTCGGGATGAAAAAAGGCCGTCTCGCGACGGCCTTTTTTCACTGCATTACATTTTCGTTATATATGCCTTACGGTGCGGGTTGTGTCACCGAACCGCCCAGCGTAACTGCGGTCTGCGCCAACAGCCTGCTGTTGGCCGTTGCCCCCACGCCCAGTGTGATCAGTGTCTTGGACAAGACGACTCCCTCGATATGGGCACCCGTTCCAAGTGTCACCCCCGTGCCGCCGACTTGCCAGAAAATATTCTTGGCCTTGGCAGTACCCCCTAGAACAACGCTAACCCCATTGGAGATATTGAGCGTACCCGGTATCTGGAATATCCAGACATCGGTTGCATTGCCGGTGAGCGTGACATTCGATGAAATCGTCACATTCGAATTGGTGACCCAGGTGTAAACACCAGGAACAAGGTTCAACGTGCCAATGTCGCCGCCGGCACCTGCATCCAGGAATGCACCGGTTCCTGCTGTGCGCAAGCGTGCATCATTGTAGGCAGTGACCAAGTCGTTTTGAGCCAAGGTCATTTTGGCTGGCGTCAGACCATTGCTAAGAAGTTGTCCGCCTGTATAGTCGGGCGCATACATCCTCCCCGATGCGGCGACGCCGGATACAGGAACCACTTCAGCGGCTGTCGCAAAGTCGTTCGTGGAATCCACTGCAAATATTGAAAACCCCGTAATGTAAGAAGCGGCGGCCGGTGATATTCCAACATCTCCGGTCACTGCAGAGGCCGCAGCAGTTCCATTGTAGGTAACAGCGGTGTTGGCCAGAATCGTAAAATCACCCGCAGTCAGCAAATTGACGGCTACCCCACCCGCAGCGGCCTGGTGCACTGTTACGGCATAAGTCACTTGTGATGCATCTGTCGCAGTGATGGTGTAAACCAACGGAATGGTAAAGGTATTCGGCGTTGTTCCGCTCACCTGCGTCGTTGTCCCTACCTTTACGCTGGCACCTGTGGTCGTGAATGTCGCTACCAGCGCCCCTACGGGTGTCGCGTTCGGCACGGTCACCGAAATGGTCTTGGCAGTTTCATTGATCGTTCCTGTTGCGCCGGGAGCCGAGGCAAACGAATAGGAGGTAAAAGCCTTGGACGATGTTGCGGGCACACTTGAGGATCCGCTGCCGCATCCCATCACAACAGCGGCAAACAGCAAGACCATCAACCACGCCAGCGATTCTGTAATCCTGTTGAATCTGTTCATTTGCTTCTCCTTTAATTAATCCCGCAAAGCATCGTTCAATCGACTGCGTCTTTGCGGACACTCAATCCGGTGTGTCAAGCCTGCAGTCGCTGATATCCCCGGCGGTCACTCAAATCACTGCCCGGGTTGCTCCAATACAAAATCGGATCATCCGGAGCAAAGGTTCAAATCACGCTCGCAGTGTTTATCCCCTTTTCGTTCACGACGCTCTGTGCACTTACGCACATAAAGAAATTTTTGGTTATGACCGTGTTTGATCAGGCGAATCGCCGGACATGAAAAAAGGCCGTCGCGAGACGGCCTTCTGATTACTGCGTTACATCCTGATACTGTACATGTTACGGACCAACCGGATTTGCATCCAGGGCAATTGCGGTCATTGCCAATGCTCTGCCATGTAATACTGCTCCGGTTTGCATGACAACCTGCTTTGCGCTCAATATATTTCCATAGAACGTAGAGTACGTACCGAGTGTTGCACCGGTACCCCCGCCGACTTGCCAGAAAACATTCGAGGCTACGGCTCCACCGCTGAGTATTACGTGAGTTCCCAGAGGAAGGCTACCCGCAGAAGCGAGATTGAGATCGCCTGACATCTGGAATATCCACACATCGCTTGCACCGCCCGCGAGGGTGATATCCCCAGTGATGTTGACAGTGCTACCCCAAGTGTAGGTGCCGGGAGCAAAGACGGTTCCTGCGGGAATCGTTCCAGCAAGCAAGTTAAGATGGGCGGCATCCGTTGCTGCGGGTGTTGCCGGCGCTGAAGCAGCGGTGTATGCCGTTCCCAAGTCGAGTACCGCGTTAGCCACTGTCGTATTGTCAGCAGCGAGCCCCTTAAAACATGTTGTACCACCAGTACCCCCCACATAGGCGGCATCAGCACCATATATGTTTCCGGTCATTTCTGAGCAAAACACACCAATCGCAGCTGCCGTGGCCGGACTAAGGCCAATATTCCCTGTGATCGCTGATGAATTGCTACCCGTGTCCGTGATACCTGTTGTTGGTGATGCTGACAGGATCACGAAATTATTCGTCGCAATTGACAATAGATTGACTGCCGGCGGACCTGCCGGAACCACGGTTCCGGGCGCGGCTGAACTGCCACCTCCGCACCCCGCCACTACACCAGCCAGTAGCAGGGCTAAGGCCCATGTCAATGTTTTTAAAATACTGTTAAATCCGTTCATGTTGTTCTCCTATATTTATTCCCGCAAAACATCGTTCCATCGACCGAGTCTTTGCGGGCACTCAATCAGGTGTGTCAAACGAGTAGTCGTTATCCCTCATTCGTTCACGACGCTCTGTGCACCTGCGTACATAAGGAAATATATTTGAGCAACCCAGACGGGTAGTGCTTGAGATGTGACGGTGGCAACACATGACTCTCATGGCAGACTGAACTTCTTACGGGGCTTTTTTTACTGTATCTGCAATCAGAGTGACCCGATCCGTTACCGCATACAATCTGCCGGTGACATTGGCGCCTGCAAGCAAATTGACTTGCGTCGCAGCGAATACATTGCCGTAGAAGTTGGTGCCCTGCCCGATAACTGTGATGCCGCCCGATCTCCAAAATACATTCCTGGCCAATGCACCATTTTCGAGGATGATGTTTCCGCCCGGAGCGCCGGTGGTAAAGGTGCCGGCAATCACGAATATGAATACTGCATTCGGGTCGCCCTGAGCATCTAGATGGAGATCGCCTGTCGATATCACTACATCGACCGCGGACTTGTAGACCCCCCTGGTAAGCGTCAGACCGCCCAACTCCGGCTGGCAAACCTGTGTCGGTGCGCCCGGATTGGGATCGGCGGCCAGAAAGGTATCGGCAATGCCCAAGTCTGTTCTGACTTGAGTAATCATTGCAGCAGTGGTTGTCCACTGCCCCCCAACGGTAGGCGTTGAATAGTGCAAAGGATATGGAAAGGGCGAAGGGTTAAGGTCATCGGGCGCAAACGACGTGCCGTTGACAAGCTCGGCATAGTCACCTGTCGGCGGGCCGCTGGGCGTAAAGCCTGTAATACCGGTTCGGGCTATATCTATTATTCCAATATCGCCATCACTTATCGCGGTTGTGCCTGTTGTTGTGATGGCCTGACTGGCCAGAATCACAAATCTGCCTGCCTCGCCGAGGGACGGTGCTGTCGGGTTCGCTACAGCCAAGGATACAGTAACGGAATAAGTCGCTGTTGTAGTGTCGGCCGCAGTCACTGTGTAGACCACCGGATTGGTG
>CAYOJU010000170.1:0-5693 GCA_964404355.1 uncultured Sideroxydans sp.
CGATGGAAACGGTGAAATTGGTGCCGAGCGGACTCTTGTTGTCCCGTGCCATGTGTGAAATACCGAGCTGACGGCAACGTTCTTCGGTCAGCGTCAGGCAGACCAGACCGCGCGCGTGACGGATCATGAAGTTGATCGCTTCCGGCGTGACGAATTCGGCGGCAAACAGCAGGTCACCCTCGTTCTCGCGGTCTTCCTCGTCCACCAGAACAACCATGCGCCCGGCACGGATTTCCTCGATGATCTCGGTGATTGGTGCAATATCTGTCATGTAATGGCTCGGGTGCTCAATATAAGGGTATGGATTCTAACATCATCGCTGCATCTACCGCCCGCAGGCGTGTACTATTCGCAGATATCGTTACTCAGGAACTTCCGCCTATGCTGGAGTGGTTAGCCTTTTTTGCCGGAACTGCGTTTCTGTCCTACGTCTCGCGCGCCTCGCTGCGCATGCCAAAATCGCATGGTTTCTTTCGTTTCTTTGCCTGGGAGTTGATGCTTGTACTGATCGTGCTGAATATGGACGGATGGTATAGCGCGCCGATCACCCTTGACCAGGTTGTATGCGGATTATTGATGGCCGTCTCATTGTTGCTGGTCATCACCAGTTACGATACGTTACGTCAACATGGAAAGCCGGATGATTCCCGCAACGATGCGCCTCTTTTGCAGTTCGAAAAAACGACTGCACTGGTAACCCACGGGGTATACCGGTTCATTCGCCACCCCATGTACAGCTCGCTGATCTTTCTTGATTTGGGATTGTTCTTCAAACACATTTCCTGGTTAAGTGGCAGCATTGCGCTGATCGCCTGCATCTTCCTGGTGATAGCCGCGCTTGTCGAAGAGCACGAGAACATTCGCTACTTCGGCTCCAAATATCAGGAATACATGCAGCGCTCCAAACGTTTCGTGCCATTCTTGTTGTGATTGGTAACCGATGTTAGAGTAAACCCATTCCACACTCAGGAGGCGTTATGAAACGTTCCTCATTGATTGCTGTTTGCCTGATCTGCATTTCCCTGCCGGCCGTTGCCGAGGATTCCGGTTTCTATATCGGAGCCGGATCTGGGAGTGGCAAACTGTCTGCATGCACCAACACCACGAGTTCCTGCAATTCATTCTCAAGCAATTCGGAGGACAAAGGCCACCTACGCCTCATCGGGGGTTACGACTTCAGCAAATATTTCGGCATTGAAGCCGGCTTGTCTGACCTGGGCACCTATCAGGTGCAGAATGATTCAGGATTTAATGTCGCCAAGGTCAAGGTTTCTGCCTTAACCATAGCAGCCAAAGGAGCCTATGCTTTTCCGCATGGATTTTCCATTTTCGGAAAACTCGGTCTGGCCCGCGTGAATACCAAATACACCCCCAACATCCTGTGGACTCTGACGGTCGATCCAAACCAGCACTCAACCGGGTTGGTGATTGGTGCCGGCGGCCAGTACAACATCAACGATACGTTTGGATTCCGGCTGTTTACCGAGATCGTCTCCTACAAGGATAACGGATATACCGGCGCGGTAGCCGGGACGGCCCTGATGGCGGTATTCAAGTTCTAAAATTGCCGCATGAACATTCAGGGGCGGAGCACTCCAGGCGCTCCGCCTTTTTTATTTCTCCTCTGCCGTCATCATGCGCTCGACATAGCGCGCAATCAGGTCGATTTCCAGATTCACCCTGAAGCCGACCTTCAGTTCATTCAGTGTTGTTACATCCAGCGTATGCGGAATGAGATTTACCTCAAATTCCGCGCCCGCCACCTGATTCACTGTAAGGCTGACGCCGTTGATGGTGATGGAGCCTTTCATCGCAATGTATTTGGCAAGTTCATGCGGCGCCCGCACCACCAGTCGCCAGCTCTCGCCGATGTCGTTGAACGCAATGACTTCGCCTACGCCGTCCACGTGACCGCTCACCATATGTCCTCCCAGCCGGTCGGACAAACGCAGGGCTTTTTCCAGATTGACATGACCCCCCTGTGCCCCCAATCCGGTTGTGCAGTTCAAGGTCTCGCGCGAAACATCCACGGTAAAGTCGTTGCCGGCCAGTTTCACCACAGTGAGGCACACGCCGTTCACCGCAATGCTGTCGCCGAGTTGCACGTCATCCATACCGAGCGCTTCAGTGGCCACGGTCAGGCGCAAACCGCCGTCCCTGTCCTGTGCCAATTTGATCAGACCGACATCGGCCACGATTCCGCTGAACATTTTCATTTCTCCTTTGATATTCTTGCCACGATGCGCAAGTCGTCACCCACTTGCCGCACATCAATCCACTGCAGTCCCACGCGTTGCTGCAATTGCGTGAGTTCACCCAAATCCGCCAATCCGCGCGCCGCGTCACCCAGTAATTGCGGCGCCAGATACAGCACCAGTTCGTCCACCAGCCCTGCTTTCAGCAGCACGCCGTTCAGAGTGCGTCCTGATTCCACAAGCACCTCGTTGATCCCGCGCTTTCCCAGATCGCTCAGGACAGCAGGCAAATCCACTTTTCCGTCTGCGCCCGCCAGTGTCACCACATCGGCCCCACGTGACTTGAGAACGTTTTGCTTTGCCACATCAGAACTGGCTGTATAGATCAGTGTTTGCGCGCCTTGCAATATTCTTGCCTTGAGTGAAATACGCAACTCGCTGTCCAGCACCACGCGCAACGGCTGCCGAGCAGAATCAATCTCGCGAACATTAAGTTGCGGATCGTCCGCCAGAACCGTACCTATGCCGGTCAGCACTGCACAGGAGCGTGCCCGCCAGTGCTGCACGTCGCGTCGCGCTGCCGAGCCGGTTATCCACTTGCTGGTGCCATTCGCCAGCGCGGTGCGCCCATCCAGACTTGCAGCAATCTTGCTGCGCACCCAGGGAGTACCACTCGTCATGCGCGAAACGAAACCGATGTTCAATTCACGTGCGGCTGCTTCCATCAGGCCGCATTCAACCTCGATCCCGGCAGCACGCAACTTTTGCAGGCCTTGGCCGGCAACCAGCGGATTGGGATCCTGCATCGCAGCAACTACGCGCGAAACACCTGCAGCGATGAGCGCTTCCGCGCAAGGCGGGGTACGTCCATGATGGCTGCACGGTTCCAGAGTGACGTATGCTGTGGTGCCGCGCGCCAAGGTTCCTGCCGCCCTCAAAGCGTGAACTTCGGCATGCGGTTCGCCGGCTCGTTCGTGCCAGCCTTCCCCAACAACGCTGTTTTCTTTTACCAGCACACAGCCAACGCGCGGATTCGGACTTGTCGTGTATAGCCCGCGTTCCGCGAGGCGCAGCGCCTGGGCCATCCACTGACTGTCAGCTGAATTCATTATTTGTCGCTCTTGCGGCGCCGGGTATTTTTGACCGCATCAATGGCTTCGGAGAAATCGCCGACATCCTGAAAACTTTTGTACACGGAAGCGAAACGAATGTAGGCAACCTTGTCGAGCTTGAGCAGCTCTTTCATCACCATTTCGCCGATCTGGCGTGAACCGATCTCGCGCTCGCCCAGCGCAAATACTTTCTGCGTGACATGATCAATAGCAGCGTCGACCAGCTCGGTGGGAACCGGGCGCTTGTGCAACGCGCGGGTGAAACTGGTACGCAACTTTTCGTCGTCGAATTCGCTGCGCATGCCGTTCTGCTTCACCACCTGCGGCATGCGCAACTCCACCATCTCATAGGTGGTGAAGCGTTTATCGCATGACAGGCAGCGGCGACGGCGGCGAATGCTGTCGCCCTCTTCGCTTTCGCGCGTATCCACTACTTGGGTGGAGGGATGTTTGCAGAAAGGACACTTCATAAGGGCAGTCGTTAGTTATTAGTCGTTAGTTATTAGTTTTGGTTGTCGCCGCGACGCGGCGGCTTTTCAACTAACGACTAGCGACTAACGTCTAGTGACTAAGCACCATACACCGGAAACTGCGCCGTCAGCTTCTTCACTTCGCCAACCACACGCGCGATTACCGCATCATCATTCGGCGCATCCAGTACGTCGGCAATAAGGTGGGCCAGCTTTTCGGCTTCCAGTTCCTTGAAGCCGCGGGTGGTCATCGCCGGCGAGCCGATGCGGATGCCGGAGGTCACGAAAGGCTTTTCCGGGTCATTGGGGATCGCGTTTTTATTCACCGTGATGTGAGCCCTGCCCAAAGCGGCTTCAGCATCCTTGCCGGTCAGTTTCTTGGCGCGCAGATCAACCAGGAACACATGGCTGTCGGTGCGACCGGACACGATGCGTACACCACGCTCGGTCAGCACTTTCGCCATCACGCGCGCATTGTCGATCACCTGCTTCTGGTATTCCTTGAACTCCTTGCTCGCCGCTTCCTTGAATGCAACCGCCTTGGCCGCGATGACGTGCATCAACGGTCCGCCTTGCAGTGCAGGGAAAATCGCGGAGTTGAGCGCCTTTTCATGCTCAGCCTTGGCCAGAATCAGGCCGCCGCGAGGGCCGCGCAGGGTTTTGTGCGTGGTCGTCGTGACGAAGTCGGCGATACCGACCGGGCTGGGGTAGTAACCCGCAGCAACCAGACCGGCATAGTGCGCCATGTCCACGAACAAATAGGCACCGACGCTATCGGCGATGGCACGGAAGCGCTTCCAGTCGATGACCAGCGAGTAAGCGGACGCACCGGCCACAATCATCTTCGGTTTGTGCTCTGTCGCCAGCTTTTGCACCTGGTCGTAGTCGATCTCTTCCTTGTCGTTCAAACCGTACTGGATGGCGTTATACAGCTTGCCGCTGATATTCACCGAGGCTCCGTGGGTCAGGTGGCCACCGTGGGCCAGGCTCATACCCAGTATCGTGTCGCCAGGCTTGAGCACGGAAACGTACACGCCCTGGTTCGCCTGCGAACCGGAATGCGGCTGCACATTGGCATATTCGGCACCGAACAGCGCCTTGGCGCGATCAATTGCCAGTTGTTCGGCTACGTCAACACATTCACATCCGCCGTAATAGCGCTTGCCGGGATAGCCCTCGGCATACTTGTTGGTCAGTTGGCTGCCCTGCGCTTCCATCACTGCCGGGCTGGTGTAGTTTTCCGAGGCGATCAGCTCGATATGAGCCTCCTGACGGCGGTTTTCGTTCTGGATCGCGGCCCAAACTTCGGGATCGGTCACGGCAATGGTGTTTTTGGCGGAGAACATGGCAAGTATCCTAAAAATATAGTTGTAAAACAGGAAGGCGCGGATTCTACCATGCCCTGCCGCAAGCCTTACAAATGCTGCCTGTCCCCAGACCCGGCCACCAAGAAACGAACCTTTTTTGCCATTGGCACTCAAACCGCGCGAGTGCTAGAATTGTACTAATTCAGGAGGAAATGCCATGAACGCAACCATGAGTCTACCAATACCGTCTGCCATAGGCAGCATTGAAGGGTATGTGCAGGCCGTGAATCGCTTTCCGGTGCTGTCGCATGAGGAGGAGTTGTCCTTGGCGAACCGCTTCAAGGAGCAGAACGATCTGGACGCAGCGCGTCAGTTAGTGGTCTCTCACTTGCGCGTTGTTGTCAGCGTGGCACGCGGCTACGCCGGTTACGGCCTGCCGCAGGCCGATCTGATCCAGGAAGGCAATGTTGGCTTGATGAAGGCCGTGAAGCGCTATGACCCGGCAAGGGGCGTACGTCTGGTGTCGTTCGCCCTGCACTGGATACGGGCAGAGATTCACGAATACGTGATACGCAACTGGCGCATGGTCAAGATCGCCACGACCAAGGC
>CAYOJU010000171.1:0-4139 GCA_964404355.1 uncultured Sideroxydans sp.
CCGTGCAACCGGCCGAACTGTGGCAGGAGACCGGACGCTGGGAAGTGTTCGGCCCGCAGATGCTGAAGATCAAGGACCGGCACAACAACCTGTTCTGCTTCGGCCCTACGCACGAAGAGGTCATTACCGATATCGCGCGCCGCGAAGTGAAGAGCTACCGCCAACTGCCGCTCAATTTCTATCAGATCCAGACCAAGTTCCGTGACGAAGTACGTCCGCGTTTTGGCGTCATGCGCGCGCGCGAGTTCATGATGAAAGATGCCTATTCCTTCCACAGCAGCTTCGAAAGTCTGGAAGACACCTACCGCGTGATGTACGAAACCTACAGCCGCATCTTCACCCGCCTGGGCTTGCAGTTCCGCGCCGTGGCGGCAGATACCGGCGCGATTGGCGGTAGCGGCTCACATGAATTCCATGTACTGGCCGATTCCGGCGAAGACGGATTGGCGTTCTGCCCGAACTCGGATTACGCCGCCAATGTCGAACTGGCCGAAGCGGTCGCCCCCGCCACAACGCGACCCGCTGCCGCCGAAGCCATGCACGATGTCTCCACCCCCAGCCAGACCACCTGTGAAGATGTGGCTGCACTGCTCGGCATCCCGCTGAGTCGCACCGTCAAGCTGCTTGCCGTCATCGCCGCAGAACAACTGGTCATCCTGCTGATTCGCGGCGACCACAACCTGAACGAAGTCAAAGTCAGCAAGCTACCGGGACTCGCCGATTTCCGTTTCGCGCGCGAAGATGAAATCCGCGCGTTCTTCAATTGCCCGCCAGGATTCCTCGGCCCCGTCGGCATTGATCGCAGCAAAACCCTCGTCATCGCGGATCGCTCGGTTGCCGTGATGAACGATTTTGTTGCAGGCAGCAACAAGCCCAAGTTCCACACTGCCGGTATCAACTGGGGACGCGACTTGCCCGAGCCCGACCTGGTTGCCGATATCCGCAACGTGGTCACTGGCGACGCTTCACCCGACGGAAAAGGTTCGCTGGAATTGTGTCGCGGCATCGAAGTCGGCCACATCTTCCAGTTGCGCACCAAATATTCCGAAGCGCTGCAAGCTACTTATCTGGACGAGAACGGCAAGGCGCAGATCATGGAGATGGGCTGCTACGGCATCGGCGTGTCGCGCATCGTGGCCGCGGCCATCGAGCAGAATTTCGACGAGCGCGGCATCGCATTACCACCCGGCATGGCACCATTTCAGGTCGCCATTGCGCCTATCGGCTTCAAGAAGAGTGAAGCAGTACGCAATGCGGCTGAGCAGCTTTATGCAGAGCTGACTGCGGCAGGTGTCGAAGTGTTGCTGGACGACCGCGACGAGCGGCCCGGCGTGATGTTTGCCGACCTGGAACTGATCGGCATACCGCACCGCATCGTCATCGGCGATCGCGGATTGAAGGAAGGCAATGTGGAATATCAGGGACGCAAGGACGATGCGGCGCAAGTTACCCCCTTGCAAGATGTGGCGAAGCTCGTACAATCCAAGCTATGAGACTGAAAACACTTCACAAATCCATGTTCACGCTGTCGTTCGCAGCAGCGGGCTTGTGTTTTGCCGTCGACGCTTCTGCCGGCACACAAAAGGAAGAAGTGCTTTCCGCCAGCGTGCGCAGCACAATGCAGCACGCCGTATCGGATCAGGCGGCGCCCAAGCTGGCGTTCTCTTCGCAACAGGAAGCCCAGTTGTGGCTGGACGACATGTCACAACGACTGGCAAAGCGCATCCCGGATGCGAATGATCGCTTCGATCTATTAAGCACGGTGCATTACGAAGCGACCCGCGCCGGGCTTGACCCGCACATGGTCTTGGGCCTGATTGAGGTAGAAAGCGGATTCAGGAAATACGCCATCTCAAAAGCTGGCGCGCGCGGCTATATGCAGGTGATGCCGTTCTGGACCAGGACCCTCGGTGCGAAAGATCAGGATCTATTTCATCTGCGTACCAACCTGCGCTACGGCTGCACCATTCTGCGTTACTACCTGGATCAGGAAAAAGGCGATCTGTATCGCGCACTGGGACGCTACAACGGCAGTCTGGGCAAGCCGGAATACCCCAACATGGTGAAGGCAGCCTGGCACAAACACTGGAACAAACCGCAGCAAAGCACCGAACGCCGCACCATCTGATTATTTTTTCCTGCTCTTGCTTTTGATGTAGGACTCGACGCTGGACTTGGTCACCATCCCCTGCTGATAACTCACCAGCTTGCCTGCCGGATCGTACAGATACGAAGTCGGCAGCGCCTCAACTTCGCCGACTTGCGCAGCCATGTCGTAATCGCCGAAGACGATGGGGTAGCTGATTTTTTTCTTGGCCACGAACTCGACAACCGATTCCCTGGTTGAATCCAGCGCAACACCGATCACCACCAGATCCGATTTCCGGTGCGCGTCATACAACTCCTGCAAATCCGGGATTTCTTCCAGACAGGGTGGGCACCAGGTCGCCCAGAAATTGACCAGCACCCATTTACCGCGATAATCCTGCAGACGCTGTTCGTGTCCCTGCAAATCCTTGAAGGTGAAAGAATCCGCAGACACACTTCCCGCCAGGAGCAGAAACGCCAACACTCCCAGCAGTCGCGTAACGATTTGCATCAGTGCTCCGCTTTCTCTTCGTGCTCGTCGTCCTCTGCCTCGCTGTCATCCCCGTCATGCCTGCTTTCCGAGGCATGCGTCCAATACAGCGCCAGCGCGATCAGGGCGATCGCACCGCCCATGTAGATCAAGTCGATCGGTTGCGTGATATGCATATTGATCGCTTCCTCGAACAAGGTAACGATCATGATCATCAGGATAACTTTTGCCAGACGCGATTTCAGATCGTCCAGACTATTGATCACCAATATCTTGCTGGATGCCTTGCTGCCATGAGCCTGGTCGATGTCGCTGATAAACAATTCATACAGGCCAAGGGAGAAGATCAGCAGCACCACCGCCAGCAGGTAGCCATCGACCACTTCAACAATGTGCGACACGGTGGTGTCATGCAATGCCTTGCGCATCTCTTCAGTCATGCTCGCATCGGCATAATGAAATGTATGCTGGACCAGTATCACCACGTCCACCGTCGCCATGTAAAAAATGGCGAAGCTCGCAAACAGGCTGCCCAGCACGGCCAGGAAAATAACGAATCGGCTATTCCACAAAGTACCTTCGAGCAGAGTTTCAATAAATTTCACTACGATCTCCCAAAATGATTCAGTCAGCCCAATTTCAAGCGGCGCGCATTAAAGCGCAAAACCACATATGCCGCAATGCGTCACGCGCCCTTATTCCACACGTCCTGCAAGGTCATGCCCTTGGGCTCGTTCAAGCGTTTCTCCATTGACGCAAACCAGGCCTTGATGTCGCCATCCCCGGTGTGTTTGGGGAGCGTCGCCACATCAAGCAGGAATACTTTCAGCAGTTCGTTCAACTCCACCGCGTCCGGCGTGCGCACCATGCTCCAGCCCGCCCCGGTCAGTTTACCCACAATCCTGGCCTTGATGAGCTTGTCCAGGATGCGCTCCACATCGTCATAACCGATATGCAAATGACGCGACAAACTCTGCAGGGTCTGCACTTCGCCTTTCGCGAGGCCTTTGTGCATCTGCTTTAGTATGCCCAACGCATAATAAAGTTTCGCCGCCTGATCCAGCCGCAACGAATGCGTGCTGCGCCAATGCGACAGCGAGGCGGTGATGATCGCGCCAAACAGCACAGTGAGCCAGGAAAAATAGACCCACATCAGGAAGATAGGCACGCTGGCAAAAGCGCCATACACCAGTTTGTAAGTGGGGAAGTGCGAGATGTAAAACGCAAAAGCGCGGTTCATCGACTCGAACGCCACCGCCCCGATCAACCCTCCGGTAATGGCATGGCGCATCGGCACAAAGCGATTGGGTACGACCCTGAAGATGAATGTAAATGCAGCCGTGGTCAGCATGAGCGGAATCAGCTTGATCGCATCCATACTCAACTTGGGAATTTGCTGCGCATACTCCGCCGAGAATCCGACCAGCCATGAGGTGAGCGACAGGCTGGCACCGACCAGCAACGGCGCCAGCGTGATCACCGCCCAATACACCAGCACACGCTGCAACAGGCTGCGCGGACGCGACACGCGCCAGATCATGTTGAAAGCATTATCGATGGT
>CAYOJU010000171.1:4239-5663 GCA_964404355.1 uncultured Sideroxydans sp.
GTGGTAAAGGTCAGGCTCGCCGCCATTTGCGTGCAACGATCATCCTGCAGGCGTACCGTAACGTAACGCAGGAAGCGAAAGGAATCGACGATACCGAAATTCGGACGTTTCAAATTCGAGATTTTCAATTCTGGAAGTTTCATATGGTCTGATAACTGAATACAATACCCTACATGATACCCGACAAAACAGCCCCTCTGACGACTGCCCGCGATGCACGCCAACTGCTGCGCGCCCATCGTTACGGCGCACTGAGTACATTGTCGAAAAAATTCGAAGGACACCCGTTCGGCTCCATTACGCCGTATCTGGTAGATCACGACGGCAGCCTGCTTATTCTCATCAGCGCGCTGGCGGAGCACACCAAGAACATCCGGCACGACCCGCGCGTCAGCCTGATCACCCACAATCAGGAAGACTCGCACATCCAGACGCAGGGCCGCATCACCCTGGTTGGCACAGCATCACTGGAACCGAAACGCGAACTAGCCGGCAAACGCTACCTGCGCTATTTCCCTGAAGCGCAGACTTACTACGACATGCCCGATTTCCAGTTTTACCGCATAGCTCCGCAGGCGTTGCGCTACATCGGCGGTTTCGGCGACATCCACTGGGTCAAGGCTGACCGTTATCAGGTGCCGACCAACACGCTTGCTGCAGAAGAAGATACCTTGCTCGACAAGATCAATGCCCAACGTTCAGCCGCTCAAGGCCTGGTGATCGGCATCGATTGCGACGGTTTCGACCTGCGCCTGAACGATCGCACGGTGCGCCACGACTTCCCCACACCTGCATTGGACGCAGCACAGGCATTTGCTTTGCTGCAAAATTAGTTCGATAAAAAGGGCATCGCGAACGACGCCCTGATCAAACTCAACCAAACCGGAAACTACCCGCGCACACCCCTGAGTTGCACAGACTGATCTGTCGATTCGGCAGGACTCTCCATCATGCTGTCCTGCTTCTTTTTTGCTTTTGGACCGACCTTGAATGCACCAGCCTTGTTCTTCTTTTTGGCCTGCGGAGCAGATTGAACGACAGAACCCTTGTTCAGAGACGGCTCGGCAGCCGCACCCGGCTCAGCCGCATGCGCACTGCCTTGCAACAGCATTCCCAGCATCGCTACCCGCACTGCACGTTTCATCTCAAGCATCCTTGATACGAGGACATTACAGTTGAGGATGCGCCCGTTTAGCCCCGGTGTCCAGCTTGTTCAAGGCATTCAGGTAAGCCTTGGCGGAAGCCACCACGATGTCGGTATCCGCCCCTAACCCATTGACTACACGACCTCCTTTGGATAGGCGCACCGTCACTTCGCCCTGAGCATCCGTACCGCTGGTGATGTTGTTCACCGAATACAGCAGCAACTCGGTACCGCTTTTCGCGATCTGCTCGATCGCCTTGAATGTCGCATCCACCGGCCC
>CAYOJU010000172.1:0-5575 GCA_964404355.1 uncultured Sideroxydans sp.
AGCTGCGCAACCGCCCGCTCAAACCGTTCCTCTCCGATTTCAGCGCCCTGATCACTGCCTGGTTGCTGGCATTGTCCATTCCTGCTCTGGCGCCATGGTGGCTGGTGGTGGTCGGCACTGCGTTCGGCATTGTCGTCGCCAAACAGCTGTACGGCGGTCTGGGCAACAACCCGTTCAATCCGGCGATGGTCGGTTATGCCGTACTCATCATTTCCTTTCCGTTGCACATGACGCACTGGATTACACCGCACACACTGGGCGGCGCTGAACTGTCTTTCGGCGAACAATTGAATTACATCTTCAACGGCGTTTTGCCCGGTGGAATGACGCTGGATGCGGTGACCATGGCCACGCCGCTGGACACGCTGAAGACGCAATTGCATCTCGGCCTGCAGGTGAACGATATCCGCAACATGCCGATCTACGGCTATCTGGCCGGCAAAGGCGGCGAGATGGTGGCGCTCGGCTTCGCCATCGGCGGCATCTACATGATTTTCGCGCGCATCATCAACTGGGTCGTCCCGACTGTGTATCTCGGCTCACTGTTTGTGATCGCCGGCATTTTCCATCTGGCCGATCCGGCGCACTACGCTACGCCGTTGTTCCACTGGTTCGCCGGTGCAGCAATGCTGGGGGCATTCTTCATCTATACCGATCCGGTCGGCGGCCCGACCACGTTCAGGGGCAGATTGTTCTATGCCTCCGGTGCTGCGCTCCTCACCTACCTGATTCGCGTCTTCGGCGGATTCCCTGACGGCGTGGCATTTGCTGCGCTGCTGATGAATATCTGCATACCGCTGATCGACATCTGGACCCAGCCCAAAGTGTTCGGCAAGAAGGGAGGCGGCAAATGAAACGCATCGCCCGCTCCACCCTGCAGACCGCCGTCAACCTGGTGTTCTTCGCCGTACTCGGTACGGCCGTTCTCGCCTCCACCTATTTCATGACGCATGACGCGATCGTGAAGAGCGAAGAAGGCGAGAAGCTCAAACTCATCAACCAGATCGTGCCGACTGCGCTATTTGACAACGACATCATCAGGGACACATTGACCATCCCGGCCAGCGAACTGCTGGGTACGGAAGGCAATACCGTCGCCTATCGCGCTCGTCTCAAAGGCGAACCGTCCGCAGTCGTACTGGAATCCATCGCACCGGATGGCTACAGCGGCAAGATATGGCTGATCCTCGCGGTGCGCGCCAACGGTGAACTCGCCGGTGTGCGCGTGGTCAACCACAGGGAAACACCCGGACTCGGCGATTACATCGAGTTGCCCAAGAGCCCGTGGATCAAGGGCTTCGACGGCAAGTCGCGAGAGGAGTATAAAGACGCAGACTGGAAAGTTAAAAAGGACGGCGGCAAATTCGACTACATGGCCGGCGCCACCATCACACCGCGCGCCGTGGTCAAGGCGGTGAACAAGACGCTGATCTACTTCGAACAGAACCGCGTCAAGCTGTTTGCGGTGAATGAACCGAAGAAGGAGGAAACAAAATGAACCTTCAGGAATTTAAGGAAATCACGCACAACGGCGTATGGAAACAGAATCCCGGCATTGTGCAATTGCTTGGCATGTGCCCCTTGCTGGCAGTAAGCAGCACGGTCGTTAACGGTGTGAGCCTGGGTTTGGCCACCGCCGTGGTGATGGCCTTGAGTGGCGCGTGCATTGCACCCATCCGCAGTTATGTACCGAACGAGATCCGCATTCCGGTATTCATCCTCATCATCGCTGTGCTGGTCACCGTGGTGCAATACCTTATGAATGCCTATATGTATGGTCTCTTTGTCGTACTGGGGATATTCATTCCGCTGATCGTCACCAATTGCATCGTGCTGGCGCGCGTGGAAGCTTTTGCCTCCAAGAATTCCGCGCTGCCTTCCGCGCTCGACGGTTTCGCCATGGGACTGGGCCTGACCGCCGTACTAGGCGTGCTGGGCGCGATGCGCGAACTGGTCGGCAAGGGCACGCTGTTCTCCGGCATCGATCTCGCGTTAGGCGATGCCGCCAAGGATCTGGTACTGCATGTCATCCCGAACTATAAAGGCTTCCTCATCGCCATCCTGCCGCCCGGCGCGTTCATCGGCCTCGGTCTCATCATTGCCGGCAAGAACTGGCTCAACCTGCGCGCCGAACAGAAGCGTAAAAGCACTGCTCCTGCCACCCCGCTAACCAGCCCGGAAGCTGTGCAAGGATGAACCCTGCAAAACGCCGCGAGATATTCTTGCGGCTGCAAGCAGCCAACCCCCACCCCACCACCGAACTCGAACACTCATCTCCGTTCGAGTTACTGGTCGCAGTGATCCTCTCGGCGCAAGCCACCGACAAAAGCGTCAATATCGCCACACGCGAACTATTCCCCGTCGCCAACACGCCGCAAAAAATACTCGACCTCGGCGAAGCCGCACTGCGTGAATACGTGCAACGCATCGGCCTCTACCAAACCAAGAGCAAACACATCATCCGGATGTGCCGCATCCTGCTGGAACAACACAACGGCCAGGTGCCACAAACGCGTGAAGCACTGGAAGCCCTGCCCGGCGTGGGTCGCAAGACTGCCAATGTCATCCTCAACACCGCATTCAGCCAGCCTACCATCGCCGTCGACACCCACATCTTTCGTATCAGCAACCGCATCGGGCTCGCACCCGGCAAGGATGTGACGGAAGTCGAGAAGAAGCTGATGAAGTTCGTGCCGGACGAATTCAAGCAGGACGCCCATCACTGGCTGATCCTGCATGGCCGCTACGTGTGCGTGGCGCGCAAGCCGAAGTGCCGCGAATGCATCATTCAGGATTTGTGCGAATTCAAAGAGAAAATTTTCGATTGATGCCGAAAATGGAATCGGCTGCTTTTGAGCTGTGATCATGCGGCTTAAATCGGATGAATGTTGATTCCGGCTCGATTTTGATTTGACTTGGGTGGTTGGATTTCCTATCCTGCACCGTAATGGCATTTCCTTTTTGCCATTTTCCCGTAGGTTCTTGATCGGCATTCCAATTGAGGAGGTGCTTCAATGAATACGTTCTCCAGGTTGCTCGTGACAGTATTGCTGACATGTTTTTCGCTGCATGGGTTTGCAGCGGATCTCAAGGAAATTCAGGCGCGCGGTGAGCTTCGCCATATCGGGATTCGCTACGCGAATTTTGTGACAGGTGATGGCGATGGATTCGATGTGGAACTGGTCAAGGGCTTTGCCAAACACATCGGGGTTAAGTACACACTGGTGTACTCCGATTTTTACAGCGTCATACGCGACCTGCTGGGCAAGGATGTTGTGCGCAACGGTGACCAAGTTACTTTGGAAGGTGACTTTCCGGTGAAGGGCGACATGATCGCGACGGGCTTTACCATGTTGCCCTGGCGGGAAAAAATCCTGCTCTACTCGGCACCTGTCTTTCCCTCCCAGGTTCTGCTGGTTGCAAGAGCGGATTCAAAGCTAAGCCCGATCAAGGGAAGCAGCAGTTTGAGCAACGATATTGTTGAAACCAAGGCCATGATAGGCAAGCTTAGTCTTATGGGGATGGAGCGGACATGCATTGATCCGGCCAACTACGGACTCAAGGGCAAGGGGCTCGACCTGCGCGCCTATACCAAGAGCAGCAACCTGAACGAGATTGTGCCTGCGCTTTTGAATCAAGAAGCGGAACTCACGTTACTGGACGTTCCCGATACCATCCTCGACCTGCAGAAGTGGGCTGGCAAGATCAAGGTGCTTGGCCCCATATCCGAAGAACAAAAACTGGCCGCCGCGTTTCCCAAGTCATCTCCGGAATTGCGCGATGCATTTGACGTATATTTGCGCAAGATAAAAGCGGATGGCACGTATGACAAACTCGTGGACAAATACTATCCGGGCATCAGACAGTACTTCCCCGAGTTCTTCGCGAAAACGCACTAGGCAACATTGAACACAGAACTTTTGCGCCGGGTGACTTCGCGATGGCCGCTGCTAATTGCGGCGGCTTTCAGCATCTATTCGGTAGTGCTTCTGAACAATGTTTCCAGTTCGCAGACTCAACTGCGGGCCGAGAAGGATTTGCGCATTGTTGCGGATAGCAAGCGTCGCGCTGTCGCCGTTGCCGATCTCATCGCCGAACGACGCAAAGGCGCGGTGGAATTGGCCGAATCCAGCGAGATCACGAATTACCTGATCAATAAGTCGCTCGGCATGTCGCTGCGCTACGGATTGAATGCCAATCTGTATGCCATCGAGGAGCGTTTTCGCCGGCAAATGGAAAGGACCAATCTGCGCGGGGAGCAGATGTTCAATCGCGTCATTTTCTATGACAAGTCGGGCCATAAACTCGTTGATCTCTCGCTGGCGAAAGGGGGGCACCCCAAACTGTCCCCCATGACAGAACATACTTCGCTGCTGATCGACCCGCAGTTGCAACAAATCATCGTCCATGCCCCCGTGATGTACAAAGGTGTGGTGAGCGGGGCAGTGGCAGCCGTTGGCGACGTCCGGCAAATATCCCGCGATCTGATCAGGGCGGATACCGGCGGAAGCTATGCAGAACTGCTGCTGACCGATGCCGGGGTAGAGTTACCGGCTTTCGGTGATCAGGTTCATCTGGATGAGCGCGTTGCCGGTACTTTGGTTAAATTGCCTGAAGACGTGGTGACGCCGCTGGCCGCGTCGCCGGACAATGCGGCGCTCGGCGATCATCTCGCGGTGCGTACCGGCATTCCGCAAGCCGGGATCTCCATGGTAACCGTGCTTGCCCGCGATACCGCATATGGACAGGTTTCGTCCCGATTCTTCCTGTATTCCGCCGCCGCATTCCCCCTGATACTGCTGCTTGCTGCCATCCTTTTTGATCGCGTGCGCCGCGTCGGCGTGGCGCTCGCCCAGAGCGAACAGCGTTTTCGAACCATATTCGACAATGTGCGCGATGTCATATTTGTTCTGGATGTCAGCACCACCACCATTGTTGTGGCCAACCCCCGGGTGCGAAGCCTCTACGGCTATGAACAGAGTGAAGTGGTGGGATTGACGATGCCTGAGATCAGCGCAGGCGAGGAATCGGATAGCGTATGGGCAGAATATGTGGCGGTGGCAATCAGCGGCAAGCCGCAGCTGTTTTCCTGGCGTGCGCAGCGCAAGAATGGTGAGGCATTCTGGGTTGAGATCAGCCTATTGCGTGCCGTTATCGGCCAGTACGACCGCTTGCTCGTTGTTGCGCACGACATCACGCAGCGCAAGACTCAGGAACAGGAGTTGGTCCAGGCCTTCGAGGGCCAGCGCGACCTGAACATGAAGCTGGAAGCGGCTCAATCCCAGTTGCTTCAATCCGAGAAAATGGCCTCCATCGGTCAACTGGCCGCCGGCATCGCCCACGAGATCAACAATCCGATCGGCTTCATCAATTCCAACATGGGCACACTCAGGGGCTACATTGCGAACCTGCTCAAAATGCTGGAAGCCTACCAACATGAGGAAGGCAATATGTCTTCAGAGCGGCGGGACGAGTTGGCGAAGCTACGGGAAAAACTGGATATCGCCTACCTCAGCAATGATGTGGATAGCCTGGTGCAAGAATCTCTCGACGGTTTGCAGCGCGTCCGGCGAAT
>CAYOJU010000173.1:0-5528 GCA_964404355.1 uncultured Sideroxydans sp.
CGCAGTGGTAAAATTCCAGCAGGATTTTTATCACGAGCATCATGCACCCCTCCTTCGTCCACCTTCGTCTTCACAGCGAGTATTCCATCGCCGACGGTATTGTGCGCATCGGCGAAGCGGTAGGGGCAGCAAAGGCAGATAACATGCCTGCGTTAGCACTTACCGACTTGTCCAACGTGTTCGGGCTGGTGAAGTTTTACAAGGAGACGCGCAGCGCGGGCATCAAGCCCATAGTCGGTTGCGATGTGTTCGTGACCAATGACGCGGTGCGCGATCAGCCATACCGTTTATTGCTGTTATGCCAATCCCCCGCGGGTTATCTGCGCTTGTGCGAACTGATCACGCAGGCCTATCTGGAGAACCAGTATCGCGGTCGTCCCGAGATACGCAAACAGTGGCTGCGCGGTGGAACAGATGGGTTGATCGCCCTGTCCGGGGCGCACCTGGGCGAAGTCGGGGCGACACTGATGAACGGCAATGCGGCGAGTGCGAAAGTCGTCGCGCAGGAATATACCGGGCTGTTCTCCAACCGTTTCTATCTGGAAGTGCAGCGCTACGGCGCGCCGCGCGAAGAAACGCATCTGCGCGAGACAGTGAAGCTGGCCGCGGAACTCGGACTGCCGGTAGTGGCCACCCACCCGGTGCAGTTCATGACCATCGACGATTTCAAGGCGCACGAGGCGCGCGTGTGCATCGCCGAAGGCTACGTGCTGAACGACAAGCGTCGTGTGAGGCAATTCACTGCGCAGCAATATTTCAAGACGCAGGCCGAGATGGCGACGCTGTTCGCCGATCTGCCGGAGGCGTTGCAGAACAGCGTGGAGATCGCCAAACGCTGCAACCTCACACTGAAACTGGGCAAGCCGCATCTGCCGGATTTCCCCACACCCAACGGCGAGTCGCTGGACGACTTCCTGCGCAGCGAATCGCAACGCGGCCTGCAGCAGCGCATGCTGCATCTCTATCCCGACGAGGCACAGCGCGCGGCCCGGATGCCGGAGTATCAGGCGCGCCTGGAATTTGAAAACGAAACCATTATCAAGATGGGCTTCCCGGGCTACTTCCTGATCGTGGCCGACTTCATCCGCTGGGCCAAATCTTTTCGCGACGAGAAATTTCCCAACGGTGTGCCGGTCGGGCCGGGGCGCGGTTCAGGTGCGGGCTCTCTGGTGGCGTATTCGCTGGGCATCACCGATCTCGATCCACTTCGCTACGAACTGCTGTTCGAGCGCTTCCTGAATCCGGAACGCGTTTCCATGCCCGACTTCGACGTTGACTTCTGCCAGGATGGGCGCGAGCGCGTCATCGAATATGTGCGCCACAAATACGGCGTGCAGAACGTTTCGCAGATCGCCACTTTCGGCACCATGGCTTCCAAGGGCGTCATCCGCGACGTCGGACGTGTGCTGGATTTCCCTTATGGTCTTTGCGACAGGCTCTCCAAACTGGTGCCGGTGGAAGGTGTGAAGCCGGTATCGCTGGCGAAGGCGCGCGAGATGGAACCGGAATTCAACGCTGTCATCGCCAGTGAAGAGGGTGTAGAAGAATTGATGGAGCTGGGTATGCGCCTGGAAGATATGACGCGCAACGTCGGCATGCACGCGGGCGGCGTGCTGATCGCACCCGGCAAGCTCACCGACTTTTGTCCGCTGTATTGTGCCGAGGGCAGCGAAAGCACGGTGAGCCAGTACGACAAGGACGATGTGGAAGCAGTCGGTCTGGTGAAGTTCGACTTTCTGGGGCTGCGCACGCTGACCATTATCGACTGGGCGGTGCGCTACATCAAAGGCTCAGGTGTCGAAGGCTCACAGAACTTCAACATCGACACCATCCCGCTCGACGACAAGCCGACCTACGACAAGATTTTCAAGACGGCCAACACTACCGCCGTGTTCCAGTTCGAATCGCGCGGCATGAAGGACACGCTGGTGAAGGCAAAGCCGGATTGCCTTGAAGACCTGATTGCGTTGAACGCCTTGTACCGACCGGGCCCGATGGATTTCATTCCCGATTACATCAACTGCAAGCATGGACGCCAGCACGTGATTCTTCCGCATCCGCTACTCGAGAAGGTGGTCGGCAATACCTACGGCATCATGGTGTACCAGGAACAGGTGATGCAGTCGGCACAGGTGGTAGCAGGCTACACGCTGGGCGGCGCCGACATGCTGCGCCGCGCGATGGGCAAGAAGAAAGCCGAGGAGATGGCGGAACAGCGCAGCATCTTCGTGGCCGGCGCGGCCAAAAACAACATCGAAGAGAAGAAGGCAAACGAGATCTTCGACACGATGGAGAAGTTCGCCGGCTACGGTTTCAATAAATCGCACGCCGCGGCGTATTCGCTGGTGGCGTACCAGACCGCCTATCTCAAGTGTCACTTCCCCGCCGCATTCATGGCCTCGACCATGACCTCGGAAATGGTGAACACCGACAAGGTCAGTTTCTTCTATCAGGATACCGTGCAGCAGGGGCTGACCATTTTGGCGCCGGACATCAATTCTTCGTGCTTTCGATTTCAACCGGTGGATGAGAAAACCATCGCTTATGGATTGGGTGCAGTAAAGGGTACGGGCGAGGCGGCGGTGGAGAACATCGTACTTGCGCGCAAGTCCGGGCCGTTCAAAGACCTGTTTGATTTTTGCCATCGAGTGGACAAACGCATCGTCAATCGCCGCTCGATCGAAGCGCTGATCAGGGCGGGCGCGTTCGATAGCATCAATGATCATCGCTATCAACTGATTGCATCTCTGGATGCGGCGCTGGGCAGCGCCGAGCAAAAAGCGCGTGCGGCCAACCAGAACAGCCTGTTCGGCGACGATGAAGCGCACGCGATGCCGGTGCAGATGGCTGAGGTACCACGCTGGAAAATGCGCGAACAACTGCAACAGGAAAAGACCGCGCTTGGATTCTATCTGAGCGGCCATCCGTATCAGGAATTCGAGCCGGAGCTGGCGAATTTCGTCACGCTTAAACTGGCGGACATCACACCGGATGTTCTTCCTGCGCCGAGTTCCGGCAACGGAAATTATGGCGGAGGTGGTGGGCGCCGCAACAATGCGAAGCAGCTGGTGCTGGCAGGCATGGTCAGCGGCGTGCGCATTCTGCAAACGCGGCGCGGCAAAATGGCGGTGGTGACGCTCGATGATGGCAGCGCCCAGCTCGAGATGACCGTGTTCAACGACATTTACGAAGCCAACCGTCCCTGGATACGCGACGATGAATTGCTGGTGGTGCGAGGCAAAGCCAGTCTGGACGATTACTCGGGCAATATGCGCGTCACGGCGGAGGAACTGTTCGACTTCGCCTCGGCACGCGCCGTCTTCGCCAAACGGCTGGACATCTTCTGTTCGATAGACGACAAGCTGCGCGTGCCGCAACTGGCCGAGTTGCTAAAGCCCTACTGCGGCGGCCAATGCCCGGTGCAGATCAATTATCACAACCTGATCGGCAGCGCTCCGCTGCGTCTCGGCGATGCATGGCAAGTATCATTGCCGGATGAGCTTCTGGAGAATCTGCGCGCTTTGTGCGGGGCCCGAAACGTACAGGTCGTGTACACGTAACCTGTTGTTCTGTCTAGCCTGATAGCATGAATTTACGCAGGATTGTTTTGAGGGATGTTGTGTTAACCTTGTCAGCGCAGTAGCTATAGGAGGAGCCGTACTTTTCCACGAACGCCGACCTGGCCGACAGATTTCAGGGCATGTGCCGCAAGTGTATTGCGGCAACGGCAGGAGAGCAGGGAAGCAATCGAAAAAAGCAGAGGAAGTACAAGTTAATCTGCCCCGATTCTGGAAAGCTAGTTTGTTAACTTTGCAGTGCGGTATGGGAGAAGCTCATACGACGATAGAGAAGCGCGGGAAGTAACGCGATCTTCAGTTTTGCACAGCGACAATTTGCCGCTTGCCGTATGGGTATTGCATGAAGAATAGCCAACATCAATTATTTGACATCGCCACACGCGATGTCATTTGCCTTGCGGCGGATGCCTCCATCGGTGAGGCTGCACGCGTTATGGCGCAACGCCATTTCTCTTCCATTGTCATTATCGACGAAGCCAGGCATCCAGTCGGCATAGTCACCGAACGCAATATTCTGCATGCCATGCGCGCCGGTTCCCGCCCCGAAACCTTGTTGCGTACCAGCATGTCCTCACCTGTCGTGGTTATGTCCGGTACGACGGACTGCCTTGAGGCCTATCAGGTCTGCATGCGCGAAAGTATCCGCCATCTGGTGCTGGTGGATGGCGATGGTGCAGTCACCGGTGTAGTTAGCGAAACGGATTTCCGTCTGCACCTGCATCTCACCGCGCTGGCCGGGCGCCGCCAGGTTTCATCCGTTGCCCGTCACGCCGTCACCAGTTTGCACGGGCACAGCAGCCTGAAGCAGGCGCTCAACCTGATGCAATCCCAGCGCGAGACTTGCGTGGTAGTGACTGAAGATGAAAAGCCGGTGGGCATCGTGACCGAACGGGACGTGGTGCGCTTCTATTCGTGCGAGCCGGATCGTGTCAGTGTCCCGCTGTTTGAATTGATGACCTCGCCCGTGCTGATCATCCGTAGCGATGCCACCATCAACGAAGCGGCCAAGCTGATGCTCAAGAAAAAAGTGCGACATCTTGCGATGGTGGATGCGGATGGTCGCCTGATCGGTCTGGTGAGCGAGCATGATCTGACCCAGACCATGGCAACAGGCATGCTGGACGAAAAGTTCGAAGTGGATGAAATATTCCTGCGTACTTTTGTCGATACCATTCCCGACCTGGTCTGGCTGAAGAATGAACAAGGAGTTTTCCTGGCGTGCAATAGTCGTTTTGAAATGCTCGTGGGAAAGGGCAAAACCGAGATCATCGGCAAGACCGACTATGACTTGGTGAGCAGGGAATTGGCGGACTTTTTCCGTGAGCATGACCGTATGGCGATGGCGGCGGACAAGCCGGTCGTCAATGAAGAGCGGCTGACTTTTGCGGTGGACGGCCATCGCGCTTTGTTCGAAACCATCAAAACCCCGATGCGCGACAGCCAGGGAAAGCTGATCGGCATACTGGGTGTGGCGCGCGATATTTCCGAGCGCGAGCGGGGCGCGCGTGCGCTGCTCGAAAGCGAACGGCAATACCGAACACTGGCGGAAAACACCCCCGACAACATCATCCGTTACGATCGGGACTGCCGGGTGCAATACATGAACCAGGCGCTCATGAAAGGACTTGCACCGGGAGTGCTACCGGTGCTCGGCAAGACGCCAGGCGAAGCGTATCCGAATAATGAGGAGTCGGCAGCCACCCAGCGTGTGATCGAACAGGTCATTGCGACAGGCGAACGTGCCGAGATGGAGCTTTCCGTACCCCATCCCGATGGGGAAATGCATACCCACCATATCATTTTTGTCGCCGAACGCGGCAGCAGCGGCGAGATCGTGGGCGCGTTGGGCATAGGCCGCGACATTACACAACGCAAGCAGACCGAGCGGAAACTGGAAGAATACCGGCAGCGTCTGGAAGGGCTGGTCGCGGAAGAGTCCACCAAGTTCCG
>CAYOJU010000174.1:0-5506 GCA_964404355.1 uncultured Sideroxydans sp.
CCGCCGATGAACAGGCCAATGATGACCATGTGGTTGGACAGGTCGAAGGTGGTGACCACGCCCAGCTTGGCTTCCAGTGCGTGAGTGTAGTCGGCGAACAGAACCAGCGCAGCCAGACCGGCAGAGCCGATGGCATAGCCTTTGGTGACGGCCTTGGTGGTGTTGCCCACTGCGTCCAGTGCGTCGGTGATGACGCGAACATCCTCCGGCAAGCCGGCCATTTGGGCGATACCGCCTGCGTTGTCGGTGATCGGACCGTAGGCGTCCAGTGCCACGATGATCCCGGCCATGGAAAGCATGGAGGTTGCGGCGATGGCGATACCGTACAGGCCAGCCAGCGCAAACGCTGCGTAGATGGCGAGACACACGACAAGAACCGGAGCAGCAGTGGACTTCATCGATACGCCCAGACCGGCGATGATGTTGGTGCCGTGGCCGGTGGTGGATGCTTCGGCGATGTGACGTACCGGAGAAAACTCGGTGGCTGTGTAGTACTCGGTGATCCATACCAGTGCGGCAGTGAGGATCAGGCCGATGACGGAAGCACCGTACAGGGCATTGACGCTATACAGGCCGTTGTCGGCCATCAGCATCTTGGTGATCGGGTAGAAGGCGATGAGTGCCAGCACGGCGGAAACTGCCAGACCGCGATACAGTGCATTCATGATCTTGCCGCCATCGCGTGCCGTGACAAAGAAGGTGCCGACGATGGAAGCGATGATGGAGAAGCCACCCAGCACCAGCGGATAGATCACGGCATTGGTCGAACCCGTCAGCAACAGACCACCGAGCAGCATGGTGGCAATGATGGTTACCGCGTATGTTTCGAACAAGTCAGCCGCCATACCTGCGCAGTCGCCAACGTTGTCGCCCACGTTATCGGCGATCACGGCGGGATTGCGCGGGTCATCCTCGGGGATACCTGCCTCGACTTTACCGACCAGGTCGGCGCCGACGTCAGCACCCTTGGTGAAGATACCGCCGCCAAGACGGGCGAAGATGGAGATCAGCGATCCGCCGAAACCAAAGCCTACCAAAGCGTGTGTTGCTTGCGATGTTGTAGCACCTATGCTGGTCAGGAACAGGAAATAGCCAGCTACGCCGAGCAGACCCAGACCTACCACCAGCATGCCGGTGATCGCGCCGCCTTTGAAGGAGACGTTAAGTGCTGCATTCAAGCTTTCCTTGGCTGCTTCGGCAGTGCGCACATTGGCGCGTACCGAAACGTTCATCCCGATGTAGCCAGTCAGACCGGACAGGATTGCGCCAATGGCAAAACCGACGGCGGTTTGCCAGCCAAGCGCAACAAAAATAACAACGAACAAAGCTGCACCGACCCACGCGATCGCGGTGTACTGACGGTTCAGATAGGCTGAAGCGCCTTCCTGAATTGCAGCAGCGATTTTTTGCATTGTCTCGCTGCCGGTTGATTTACCCAGTATCCACTTGCTCGAAAGTACGCCATACAGAATTGCTGCAATCGCACAAAATAGTGCAAAACCCAAGCCACCTGCCATGTTCTTCTCCTCTAAGAAAAACCGCCCCTAATGGAGCGGCGTGATTACGACATTAAATTTTGAAACCAACCAACTTCTTTACGACAGCTACATTTTTCAATTGCACATATTGCGGTAGCCCGTCTTTGTAGGGTGGATAGTCTTCCCCCTTGATGAGCGGCGCAAGATACGCCCGGCATTTTGCGGTAATGCCGTAACCGTCCTTGGTGATGAAGTCGCGCGGCATGAACTTCTCCACATTGGCCACTTTGGAAAGTGGCGCAACGCCGACCTTCCATTTGTAGGGTTTGTCCGAGAGGCGCTCCACTGTGGGCATCACGGCGTTTTGTCCTTTGAGCGCCAGATCGACGGCGGCTTTGCCCAGCGCGTAGGCTTGCTCAACATCGGTCTTGGAAGCGACATGGCGCGCAGCGCGTTGCAGGTAATCGGCCACGGCCCAGTGGAATTTGTAACCGAAGGCTTCCTTGACCATGTTGGCGACCACGGGAGCAGCTCCGCCCAACTGGGCATGACCGAACGCGTCGCGGGTGCCCTGTTCGGCAAGGAATTTGCCGCCCGGATAATGGCAGCCCTCGGACACGACCACGCTGCAATAGCCGTGTTTCCTGACCATAGACTTAACCTTGGCGAGGAATTTGGTCTGGTCAAATTCGATTTCCGGGAACAGGATGACTACCGGGATACCTTGTTCTTCCACCAATCCACCAGCTGCGGCGATCCAGCCCGCATGGCGTCCCATCACTTCCAGCACGAACACCTTGGTTGAGGTCTTGGCCATGGAACGAACATCAAAACTGGCTTCCAGCAGGGAAACGGCGATGTATTTGGCAACGGAGCCGAAACCGGGGCAGCAGTCGGTGATGGGGAGGTCGTTATCCACGGTTTTCGGCACATGGATGGCTTGAACCGGGTAACCCATCTTTTCGGATAGTTGTGAGACTTTATAGCAGGTATCGGCAGAGTCGCCGCCACCGTTATAGAAGAAATAGCCGATATTGTGTGCTTTGAAAACCTCGATCAGCCGCGCGTACTCGCGTTTGTTCTCTTCCAGTGATTTGAGTTTGAAGCGGCAGGAACCGAAGGCGCCGGATGGCGTATGGCGCAGTGAAGCGATAGCTTTGGCTGATTCTTTGGTGGTGTCTATCAAGTCTTCGGTAAGGGCGCCGATGATACCGTTGCGTCCAGCATATATCTTACCGATTTTGTCTTTGTGTTTACGGGCGGTCTCGATGACTCCACACGCAGAGGCGTTGATGACGGCGGTGACGCCGCCTGATTGTGCATAAAACGCGTTCTTCAATGCCATTAGCATGCTCCATCAGTATTTTTTATAGATGTCCGATAACAGTTGTGGGTATTTTACGCTTTTCGAGACATCATGTGTTGGGGAAGTAAAGTCAGACTTGGTTAATCAGGCACTGTCAGTATGGCTTGGACTCAAGTAGAATGGTAATGTAGCAGTTAGCAGCAAAAATATTAAACAAATTGAGGGGAGCATCAAATGGCCATAGAGTTATTCAATAACGGTACACACCAATGTCTGATGTTCGATGACCTGGTGGACGATTCCGTTGGGGACGCGGTACAAGCCAACCAATTCCTGATTGTTGACCATGGCCATGGTGCGCTGATCGACCCGGGCGGCAACATGACATACAACGGTCTGCTGATGGAGATGCACAACTACTTCCCGCCGAAGAAGCTGAAATACATTCTCGCATCCCATCCTGATCCGGACATTATTGCATCGGTCAATAAATGGATGATCCACTCCGATTGCAAAGTGATGATCTCCAAGCTCTGGACGCGATTTGTGCCGCACTTCTGCAGCGGCGACAATTCTCTCGGTCGCGTAACGGGCATCCCCGACGAAGGCGCGAACCTGCCGCTGGGTGATTGCATCATCAAGGCGGTGCCGGCACACTTCATGCACTCGGAAGGCAACTTCCAGTTTTATGACCCGGTCAGCAAGATACTGTTTTCCGGTGACATGGGTGCTTCCATCGTTGGGCACAAAGAGGCGGACACGCCGGTGGAGGACTTCAGGGCGCACATTCAGCACATGGAAGGTTTCCACAAGCGCTACATGATCTCCAACAAAATCTGCCGCTATTGGGTCAACATGGTGCGCCAGATGGATGTCGAAGCCATCGTTCCGCAACACGGGCGCTCCTTTGTGGGCAAGAAGATGGTGAACGAATTCCTGAACTGGATAGAAGCATTGCCGTGCGGTATCGATTTGATCACGCAGGACACCTATCGCGTTCCGGTATAGTCTGATTTGCTGGTTAATTGAGCGGGCATCATCCCTGAAAGGATGATGCCCGTTTCTTTTGAGGTTGTTCGGGAAGTTCTTGCGGGGGGCTTGCAGTTAAGGAAACTGGCGGCAGTACCGAGGTAAAGTTACAGTGCGTCTACTCCGGCTTGGGCAATCTGGCCGTCCTGGAATGAACGCACGCCGCTGATGCCCAGTCCGCCGACGATAACACTTTCGATGGTCAGCGGTACACCGCCTTCCGCGGGGATTACGCCAGGCAGCGCGAGGTGAATCAGTCGTCCGCTCAATACCGCGTCTTCCGAGGCTTTGGTCGGGCGCTGGAAAGCGATGGCAGCGTGGGCTTTGGCGATGGCAGTTTCAACACTGCCGAACTGCGTATCGTGACTGCGTTGCAGATAGAGCAGATGACCGCCATCATCCACTACGGCGATAACCACCTTCCACTCGTTCGTGCGTGCTTCCGCCTCGGCTGCTGCTGCGATACGCTTGGCATCTTCGAGTGTCAGGACAGGTTTGTTCGCCATGCTTATTAACCCAGCACTCGGAAGACCTGATCGCGTATGCTTTCTACACTGCCGACACCGGGGACATGTACGACTTTGGGGGCTTTTGCATCGCCGGATTTCGACCATGCTGTGTAGTACTCGACCAGCGGCTGGGTCTGTTCGTGGTAGACGTTGAGACGCTTGATGACGGTTTCTTCAACATCGTCCGGGCGCTGCACCAGGTCTTCTCCGGTGACGTCGTCCTTGCCCTGTAACTTGGGCGGGTTGAATACGATGTGGTAGGTACGACCGGAAGCCGGATGGACGCGGCGCCCACTCATGCGCTGAACAACTTCGCTATCAGCCACGTCGATTTCCACCACGAAGTCGATGGCGATACCCGCATCCTTCATTGCCTGCGCCTGGGGGATGGTGCGAGGAAATCCGTCGAACAGAAAACCCTTGGCGCAATCGGCTTCCTTGATGCGTTCCTTGACCAGATTGATGATGATGTCGTCGGAGACCAGACTTCCCGCGTCCATTACCTTCTTGGCGGCAAGGCCGAGCGGAGTGCCCGCCTTGATCGCTGCACGCAGCATGTCGCCGGTGGAAATTTGCGGAATGCCGTATTTTTCCTTGATGTAATTGGCCTGAGTCCCTTTACCTGCGCCTGGTGCCCCTAACAAAATCAGCTTCATCGACTTAATCCCTCTTAATTAAATCTATTTTGAAAATTCGGTGAAAAGATGCCGAGCAACCTGCAAATCCTGCTCGGTATCCACACCGCTCGGTGGTGCCTGATCGGTCTTGGTTACGCCAATCTTGTATCCATAATACAACGCCCTCAGTTGTTCCAGCGATTCTATTTGCTCCAAGGGAGCAGGGGCAAGTTCTCCGAAATCGCGCAGGAAGCAGGCGCGGTATGCGTAAATGCCGACATGTCGCAGCACATCGACGTTTTGGGGTAACGGTTGATTCTGCGCGTAGGCATCCCGCGGCCAGGGAATGGGGGCGCGGCTGAAATACAGCGCATTGCCGGACTTGTCCAGTACCACCTTCACAATATTCGGGTTGCGCATGGAGGCTTCGTCGTGAATGGCATGGCAGGCCGTGGCCATGGCGCATTCGGGATGATCGTGCAGATGCTGTGCCACGGCGCGAATGAGTTGCGGCGGGATCAGCGGTTCGTCTCCCTGCACATTGACCACGATGGTGTCGTCCGGCCA
>CAYOJU010000175.1:0-5495 GCA_964404355.1 uncultured Sideroxydans sp.
CTGCTGCGCAAGGATCTGTCCAACGTCATGATCAGCCCGCTGGCCAACCCGGCGATGCCGATGCCGATACCGATGCCGGTAATGGTGCAGATGCTGCCAGGCATGGAATCCATGGCGACCATGATGATGAAACAAAAACTCAAGAAGCATGGCGTTGCATCGCTGACAGAGTTGCGCGACCTGTGCCTGGAAGCGGACGTGAAATTCATCGCCTGCCAGATGACCGTCGACCTGTTCGAGTTCGATAAGAGCGAGTTCATCGACAATGTTGAATATGGTGGTGCCGCAACCTTCATGGGGTTTGCCGGTGATACCGATATTTGTCTGTTCATATAAATTGCATTAGCAATACCGTATTGCATTAGCAATACCGTCATAAATAGTAGAAGTCCGTATCATTAATTTGTAACAGACCATTAATTCGGGGAGAACACATGAAAAAGCAAAAGATAATAGTGTCGATGTTAATTGCAGGCGGTTTGGCATCGCCTTTGGCCAATGCAACCAATGGTTATTTTTCCCATGGCTACGGGATGAAGGACATTGGTATGGCTGGCGTTGGCATCGCGCTGCCGCAGGATGCTCTGGCAGCTGCCACCAATCCAGCCGGGATGGTGATGGTTGGTAACCGGGCTGACGTGGGTTTGGATTGGTTCAAGCCAAATCGTAGCGCCACCTTTGCAGGGGTCGCTCCGGCTCCCGTAAACGGGACTTATGATGGTAATGGCAAGAGTAACTTCCTCATGCCGGATATTGGTTACAACAAGATGATCAATTCGGATATGTCGCTCGGCATCTCGGTATATGGCAACGGCGGTATGAATACGCAGTACGACGTTAACCCCTTTGCAGGCCTGGGCGCAGGAACCAATCCTGCAGGTGTTAACCTTGAGCAACTGTTTATTTCCCCTACCTGGGCGATGAAAATTAATCCCGGAAATGCTGTCGGCGTATCCCTGAATCTTGTACGTCAGACTTTTGAAGCCAAAGGCTTGCAAGCTTTTGCGGGCATGTCGAGCAACTCAGCCGCCCTTACCAATAACGGCCAGGATACGTCGACAGGTGTTGGTCTGAAATTGGGTTGGACTGGAGAAGTCACACAAGCCATTACGTTGGGGGCAACCTATCAACCGAAGACCAAGATGAGCAAATTCAGCAAGTATGCAGGCCTGTTTGCTGAACAAGGTGGATTCGATATTCCGGCTACTTATGGTGTCGGCATGGCTATGAAGGCAACTCCTGAGACTACCGTTGCTTTCGATATTCAGCAGATTCAATATAGCGGCGTTGCTTCCATCGCTAATACGGCGACCGCAGGTGGTCCGCTGGGAGCTAATAATGGTGCGGGCTTCGGCTGGAAAGACGTGACAGTGTTCAAGCTTGGTGCAAGCCAGAAGATGAGTTCGACAATGATACTGCGCGCAGGATACAGCCACAATAATCAGCCAATTCAAGCAAGCCAGACCCTGTTCAATATTCTGGCTCCCGGCGTTATTCAGGATCATCTGACCTTGGGTGCAACTTTTATCCTGGCCGATAAGTCCGAGGTGACCGTTGGCTATATGCACGCGTTCAAGAAGACGGTAAATGGTTCAAATTCAGTAACGCCATTGCTTGGAATGCCTGGTGAGGCAAACCTCAGCATGTCGGAAGACTCGCTCGGTGTTTCTTACGGCTGGTAAGCGCAAGAAAGACAGACTGTAATGAAAAGCCCGCCATTTTGGCGGGCTTTTTTTCGTTGTTAAGTTTGTAGTTGAAAATTACGGGTAATGGTGTAAACGGGATGGGTTACTCAGGCAAGTTTATTCGATCCAGATAGCGGGCGCGATACAGCAAACGCGGCGGATGGGTTGGGTCGTCGCTGAAGGCGGAGCGATCATGCAGCACGTTGTTGCACAACAAGCCCATACCGGGTTCGAGTCGGCCCTTGAAGATATGTGGGGTATCGGATGCCAGCAGGCGTTCCAGTGCGGCAACTGCCGCTTTTGTCGCTGCATCCTGTTTCCAGGCGATGCTGCGGGTACGGGCGGTGTAGCGCATATGCAGGTTGCCATGCGCATCCAGTGAAAACACCGGGCCGCTTTGCGCCGGACGCACGCCGTCGGTTTCATCCACGCGTTCGGGTATGGTCATCGCATCCGGCTGCATCAGCGCCCGGATATGCTGCGGGTTTTCGTCGCGCAACAGCAGATAAGCCATCTCGTGATCCATCAATTGATTCTCGCCGCCGTGGCTGGCGTTGCGCACGCAATGTAGCACCATGGCGCGTATTTCACGTTCCGGCGGGTTGTAGTAGCCGTCCGTGTGCCACTTGATTGGTCGGTCGGTGTAGGGGATGTAATGCTGGCGCGTGCCGTTGTCGAACACGCGGATTTCGGAGATGCCGTCTTCGCCCGCCAGCCAGTTGGCATCGAGCTGCACGAGCCCGAACTGGGCACCCAGCAGGCGCGGGATGTCGGTGTCAGCTTCGTGCATGGGGCTGGCGTAGATCGCCATGTTGCAGCGGAGGATGCGTTCGGCCAGTGCGGCGTGTTCGTGCGGAGTCAGGGTACGTGGGTCGCGTACCTCGACAACAAGTTCATCTAATGATTTTGGCGCGTTCGCCAGTTTGTGCTGGCGCCATTGCAGGTAACTTGCAGTATCGTTCAGATCGAATGGGTTGTTCATTCAGTCTCCGCCGGCCGCTGCACGGCGGCGCGGTTTTTTCGGTTCTTCCTCGTATAAACCGCGCAATGTTTTCTCGACCATCTTGATAGCCTCGGGCGCCTCGAAGCTGATCATCGGGTCGATTACCCAATTTGCGTCTTCTTCGCTCAGTACATTGCCGATGCAGAAGGCGAGATAGCGGAAGAACCCGTAATCCGGACCATTTTCGTCATAGCCGAAATCGGCATATTCTCCGGCGCGCTGGTTGAGCAGGTCGATGAAACTTTTCTTGCAGTAAGCCAGATTCTCATCAAGCAGACGGCTGCGATTCTCTGCATAAGTTTCTGCAACACGGTTTGCCAGATTGCCGGTGAATACGAGCCGGTCATCGGCAGAGAGTTTGAGATAGACGATGCGGTCGGCAGACAGGATGAGGAACAATAGAAACTCGGCAAGGAAGTCGAAATACTGCGGGCCAACCTCAATCTCGAATTTCGACTTGCGCGTGTTCTTCAGAGCATTGTCGGCGATGCGCGAGACCACGAACGACAACGCGTCCGAGATCACTTGCGGAGAATGCTCGCGGCCTTCCTTGAACCAGTTGCTTTTGATGCGCAACGCTTAACCTTTGCGAATGTAGAACTCGTGCACGCCGGCTTCGGCATCCACGGTATCAAGCAAGGTCATGCCGGTGGTGGAAGCCCAGCCGCCGATGTCGGACTGCACACCAGGGCAATCGCTGATCAGCCTCAGTACTTCACCCGCTTGCATGCCATTCAGCAACTTTTTTGCTTCGACGATGGGGCCGGGGCAGACTGCGCCGCGGATGTCCAGCGTGACGCTGGCGTTGTGTGCGTGGGCTGGGCCTTTCATGATGTGGTATCCGGTTCCGCCATCGGGCATTTTCTCGGTCTTCAGAATCTGGTTGCCGGTCTGTTTTGCCCAGGCGAACAGATCGTCCTGGGTGCCCGGGCAATCCGACACCAGCAGGAGAACTTGTCCGGCGGAAAGTTCATCCACCATGCGCTTTGCCCCGATGAGCGGTCTTGGGCACGACAGCCCTTTCATGTCCAGCACTACGTTGACCATATCCATGTATTTCTCCTTATAGCCAGCCTGACTGAAAGGCTGGCAATTTGATGTTTAGTAACCGCCCTTGCCCAAGGGTTGCGGCAAACCGGCGACTTTTGCAGCCTGTTTTGCAGGACCCATTGGGAACAGATCGTACAGCGCTTTGCTGTCTGCTTCAGGCCAAAATTCGTTGACGCCTTTCAGCATGTTGCGGAAATTCGGAGTGTGGCCATGTTCGCGGAATTCTTCGCGCAGGTAATTGATGACTTCCCAGTGCTTGGGCGTCAGCGCTATGCCTTCGGCTGCGGCAATTACGTTAACCACTTCTTCGCAGTAATCCGGCTCCAGCAGGTAGCCTTCATCATTGGTTTCCAATTCGTTTCCTGCCACTGTGTATCCCATCGTTTTTTCCTTTCTTTACAGTAAGTACGTTATTCAAAACTGGAGATGACCTTGTATGGCACGAATATTCCGCAACCAAACCGCCGTTCCTTGCCCAGTCCGGCGTATTGCACCCGCAGCGAACCTTCAGGAGTCAGGTCGTGCAATACCAGGCTGTAACCCCTGATCTCGCGCTCGCCATCATTCAGAGAGTGGCGTTGTCCGCAGATCAGGCTCGCCCTGACTTCCATTGCGGCGAGAGCGGATTCCACCTCGGCCACGAATGCAACCTCATCCTCTGCTCCGGTGACCAGATGCGCATGCAGGGTAGGGTAGTGCTGTATCGGCCTGGTCTTGCAGGCACCCAACTGCAATTCGCTTCCCGCGACCCGCAACTGCTTTTGTGTCAGGCCGGATACGACTTCGGCGAGTTCCAGCGGCAGTCTCAATACCAGCTTCGCGCGCTTGGGCAGCAGCATTCCTTCCTTGCTTTCAGCCATGCGCAATGGAACAACGCCGACGCTTTCGTGTTCGCCGAGTTGCGGGATAAATCGTGATAATTCACCCCACAACTCATAAGGATAAGCTACCGGCAAAGTCCCGCCGCTTATCTCGAACACCACATCGATCATTTCAGTGCGCGAGGTGCTCACTGCTTTCCTTGTGTACTGGACCAATCCTGCATGGCTGTCGCCCATTGTGCTGCGGTTGCCGGATCGATATCGAAAATGGTAAAACGTTTGCCTTCGCGGATGCGGACGCGCAAAAGGCTCATGCCGCCTTCTGCATGGTCGATCTGCTGCAATTCGATTTGCTGCCCGCCCAACGGGACCTTGATCTTGCTCAGTTCGGTGATTTTCGCCATGTTTGCCCTGACAAAGTACGGAGATTAGATAAGCGTATCTGTCGAATCCAGTGTATAGGCCTAGTCTAGCGCCAATATCTCCGCGTTTAAATACTACTGGGGAAGGTAAAACCACCCCCCTTTAGGGTTACTTTGGATAGTCGCTACGGGTGATAGTTAGCCTTGTCGGACCACCGTACCATGCGTAACCATCAAGAAACCGGGTCGGCACGTGGTTTGTGCCGGAACCCCAACGATACCGGAATTCCAGCCCCTCGCAGGGCAAACAGCGCAACGCGACTTGAAAGGAAAATATTATGGCGAAAAAGCTGCATAACACTCCCAATCTTGATGAGCTCGAAAAGGGCGAATGGCCAAGTTTTATTACAGGCCTGAAACGTCTGGCCAAGGACAAGGATCTGATGGTCGACCTGCTTGGTCAACTCGAAGCCTCTTACAGGACCCGCAAAGGGTACTGGAAGGGCGGTACCGTCGGCGTGTTCGGTTATGGCGGCGGCGTGATCCCGCGCTTTACCGAGCTGAAGAACGCAGA
>CAYOJU010000176.1:0-5369 GCA_964404355.1 uncultured Sideroxydans sp.
TCACTTTTTCCATCAGAATAACTTGCATGATCTACTCCTTAGTGCAAATCGGTGTAAGGCAGCAAAGCCAGGAAGCGCGCGCGCTTCACGGCAACGCTCAACTGACGCTGGAAACGCGTCTTGGTACCGGTAATGCGAGCCGGGATCAGCTTGCCGTTCTCGGAGACCATTTCCTTCAGAATGTTGAGGTCCTTGTAATCCACTTCCGCAATCTTCTCTGCGGTGAAGCGGCAGAATTTGCGGCGCTTGAACAATTGACGCGAAGCGCTGTTCTTCTTGTCATCTTTTTTCTTAAATACACGAGCCATGTTGTGCTCCTCTATCTCAATGTAACGTTATCAATGTGCAAAACCAGTTGCGTGATCTTCAGGCTGCGCTGCGCCAGGAATCCTTCGGCTCTCACCATCTGGCCGGGTTGCAAACGGCTGACTTGCTGTGCCGCTTCGCCCAGTGCCAGTGCGGTAACTACACACTGAACCTGGCGTTGCATCCCTGCTTCCTGCTGCATCGAGGTGTGGCGCAATTTGAACGCCACTCTCGCCAATCCTGCCGGGGTGTAACGCAAGCCTTCCGACTCGACCACTTCCCCTTCAATCACACAACGGTTGCTGCTCAATCCTGTTTACGCAGCCGGTGCCGCTTCCGCAGCCGGAGCTGCCGGTGCTGCATCTGCCCCGTCGTTGAACGAACGCGACTTCTCTTCCTTCATCATGGCGGAAGGCACAACAACTGCAGCCTTGGTCTTGATGGTCAGGTGGCGCAATACGGCGTCGTTGAACTTGAATGCGTGCTCGAGTTCGTCCAGCGTGGGCTGGTCGACTTCGATATTCATCAGCACATAATGTGCTTTATGGATCTTCTGGATCGGGTATGCCAGTTGGCGGCGGCCCCAGTCTTCCAGACGGTGGATGTGACCGTTCTTGCTGGTCACCAACGTGCGATAACGCTCAACCATCGCGGGCACTTGCTCGCTCTGATCGGGATGCACGATAAATACGATTTCGTAGTGTCGCATTACATCTCCTTGTGGATTAAAGCCCCCCGACATATATGGACGGTGGAGCAAGGGTTTAAAACTCCCTTTTCAGGGAGGGGCGCATTATAGAGATATTCAGCCCGGCGTCAAGCGCTAAGCCCTTAATCCGCCGCGAGAATGCGCAGCGGAGGACGCAAAACCAACTGCCGGGTCGCAAGCCATCCGGCCAGCATCACCACCGCCATGCCGCCGCCGCAACCGATGAACCAGATGGAAATGTCTGTCTGGTAAGGAATATCCAGTACAAACCGCGCCAATACCCATCCCAGCAGCACGGCACCAGCAGCCGCAAACAGGCCGCTCAGACCGCCCAGTACGGCAAATTCGGACAGGTGCAGGCGACGCAAATAACGGCTGTCCGCTCCCAGGGTACGCAGGATTGCAGCCTCATGGCTGCGCTCATCCTGAGTAGCCAGCAGCGCGGCATACAGTACGGCAAGACCGCTCAATAACGTGAACAGGAACACTGCACTTACCGTCTGCGCGATCTGATCCATGATGTTGCGTACCTGGGCTATTACCGCACCGGTGTCGATCAGCAGCAAATTGGGAAATGCGCGCGATAACTCGTCGCCCACACGCACCTTGTCCGGCGGAAGGTAGAAGCTGCTCAGGTAGCTGGCCGGAAAATCCTTCAGTAATTCCGGCGTGGCAATGACAAAGAAATTCACTTTCATCGAATCCCACTGCACCTTGCGCAGGCTGGTGACCTTCGCCGTAAAGCTGCTGCCGGCCACGTCGTAGGTGAGTGTGTCGCCGAGTTGAATACCCAGTGTCTTGGCAATGCCCTCTTCCACTGAAAGTTGCCCATTGGCATTTGCACTCCACCACTGCCCCTGTGTCAGCTCATTCCAGGCCGGCATCTGTTCCATCCAGGACAGATTGAACTCGCGCTCTACCAAAGCGCGGGCGCGGGGATCGGGGTAACTGTCGCCGTTGATGGCACGATCATTGATGGCAATCAGCCTGCCGCGCACCATCGGCTGCAACTGCGGAACCGGTAAGGATTGGCGCGCAAAGAAATCCTGTATGGGCTGAACCTGGTCGGGTTGGATATTCACCAGAAAGCGGTTCGGCGCATCCGGCGGCAGCTTGCCCTGCCACGCCTCCAGCATATCGGCACGCACCAGCGTCAACACCAGCAAGGCCATGCCGCCGAGGCTCAACGCCACCACCTGCACCGCCGCACTGCGCCCGTGGCGCATGAGGTTGTTGAATGCATGCCGCCAATGCGACTGAAACAAATATGCGTAACGCGCCATTCCGTGCAACACCAGCCACGCCAGCCCACCGAACACCAGCAACCCTGCCAGCAAACCGCCCAGCACGGCCATACCCAGTTTCAGCGAACCTGCTTGCCACAGAAACAGCAGTGCCAACACACCCACCGCCAGGCCGTAGATTAACCAGCCTCTGGCCTCCGGCGGCCCCATCTCGCGGCGAAGTACGCGCAGCGGAGACACTTTGCGCAGTTGTAGCAAGGGCAGGAAAGCAAACCCAAGCAATAACGCGAAGCCGCTGATTGCTGCTTTGAGCAGCGGCAACACGCTGGGCTGCGGCAGACTTGCTTCTCGCATCGAAGCGATGCTCTCGACCAGCCCGGCTTGAGTGATATACCCCAGCACCCCGCCCAGCACTACGGATACGATGCCCAGTAATATGAATTGATACAGGAACAGCCACAGCACCTGCCCCTGCTGCGCGCCCAGGCAACGCATCACCGCGCAACCATCCAGATGGCGCAACACGAAACGCCGCGCCGCCAGCGCCATTGCTGCTCCGGCCAGGATTGCGGCAGTCAGTGCGGCAAGCCCGAGGAAATGTTCGGCACGTTCCAGTGCCGTGCGTATCTCGGGACGCGCATCCCGCACATCCTCCATCTTCTCGTTGCCGGAAAGCTTGTCCTGTAGCGCCACGCGAAACGCCCTCACACGCTCCGCATCGCCTGCAATCATCAAGCGATATGAGATACGGCTGCCTTCCTGCACCAGCCCGGTTCCAGCCAGATCGGCATCGTTCATCAACACGCGCGGCGCAAAACTGGCAAAACCGATGGACTGGTCGATGTCCTTCACGATGCGCGCTGCCACCGTAAAGCGTTGCGAGCCGATTCCCACTACTTCGCCCACGCTCAAATCCAGGCGACGCAACAAGCGCTCATCCACCCACACCGTGCCGCGACCAGGAATGGTCTTGGGGATATGTGCGCTGCCATCGTCGATCTCAATCTTGCCTCGCAGTGGATAGCCAACTTCAACCGACTGTATCTCGCTCAGCAGCACCTGTTCGCCATGCGACACCATGCTGGGAAAGGTACGACTCTCCACCACGCGGAGAGCGCGTGCTTCAGCCATCTTGCGGTAATCAGGTGAGAACGGTCGGGTAGAAGTAATACGCAGATCGGCACCAATCAGGCTTTGCGCCTGCTGTTGCAATGCCTGTCGCACGCGATCAGCAAACAGGCCGACGGTTGCGAGGCTGCCCACCGCAAGCAACAGCGCCAGCAGCAGCACGCGCCATTCCCCGGCACGCCAGTCGCGGCGCAAGAGATTGAAAGACAGGCGGAGAAAATTCATGACACATCCCCGCTCAGACAAGAACGGGAAGTAAACAACTCAGCTTGCGCCACTTCCAGACACACCGGATGTGGCGCGGCAGTCATGCTCAGTCCTTGCCGAACAAGTCGCGGCTATACACCTTGTCCGCCACATCGCGGATGTCGTCGGTGATGCGGTTGGCGACGATGACATCGGACTGTTTCTTGAATTGCGCCAGATCGTTCACCACTTTGGAGTGAAAGAACTCGGTCTCATGGAGGGCCGGTTCGTACACGATCACCTCGATACCCTTGGCCTTGATGCGCTTCATGATGCCCTGGATGCTGGATGAACGGAAATTGTCCGAACCGCTCTTCATGACCAGACGGTGAATGCCGACGACCTTGGGATTGCGCTTGAGGATGCTGTCCGCAACAAAATCCTTGCGCGTAGTGTTGGACTCGACGATGGCGTGGATGAGGTTCTGCGGCACATCCTGATAGTTTGCGAGCAGTTGTTTGGTGTCCTTTGGCAGGCAATAGCCGCCGTAGCCAAACGACGGGTTGTTATAGTGGTCGCCGATGCGCGGATCGAGGCTGACACCCTGGATGATCTGTTTTGTATCCAGACCGTGGGTGGCCGCGTAGGTGTCCAACTCGTTGAAATAGGCGACGCGCATGGCGAGGTAGGTATTGGCGAAGAGCTTGATCGCCTCGGCCTCGGTCGAATCGGTGAACAAAACAGCGATATCCGGCTTGATCGCACCCTGCTTGAGCAGGTTGGCAAAGGTCTCGGCGCGTTTTGAGCGCTCTCCGACCACAATGCGCGAGGGATACAGGTTGTCGTATAGCGCTTTGCCTTCACGCAGGAATTCGGGCGAGAAGATGAGGTTATCGCACTTCATCTGCTGTCTGAGCTTCTTGGTATAACCGACCGGGATAGTGGATTTGATGATCATCACTGCCTGCGGGTTGATACCCTGCACGTCCCTGATCACCGCCTCGATGGACTTGGTGTTGAAGTAGTTGGTCTCGGGATCGTAATCGGTGGGCGTGGCGATAATGACGTATTCCGCGCCGGTGTAGGCTTCACGCTTGTCCAGCGTAGCCTTGAAATTCAGTTTCTTGTGCGCCAGATAATCTTCGATTTCCACATCCTCGATGGGAGACTGCTTGCGATTGAGCATCTCCACTTTTTCCGGGATGATGTCGATGGCCACGACCTCATTATGTTGAGCTAGCAGCATGGCGTTGGAGAGGCCGACGTAGCCGGTTCCGGCGATTGCGATTTTCATTATTTTTTCATTTCAAAAAGGGGGCAGACAGCCAGGCTGAACTGCAACACCAACAATAAACAGGCAAATTTTCCTGCACCAATATTACATTCTTCCAATCCAACGCATTATGCCGCATCCCTTAACCGCGCCGCAAACGTGCGTATTAAATCATCAACCCGAATTGCAGGATATTGAACCAAAGGGCACTCATCCCAGAAGCCTCCAGCCACAAGCATTTTGCGCGAAAGCAAAATTACTCCACCACTCGCCCCGCTGCCAGCCGCAGCTGTTTACCGCAACGCCGCGCCAGCGCTTCATCATGGGTTACCAGAATCAGCGTCGTTCCCTGTGCGCGGTTCAGTTCCAGCATCAGTTCAATGACTTGCGCCCCAGTGGCCGCATCAAGGTTGCCGGTGGGTTCATCGGCAAAAAGTATTTTTGGTTGTGTGACAAAAGCGCGGGCGAGTGCCACGCGCTGTTGTTCCCCACCGGAAAGGTGTTTGGGCAAGTGGTGGGCGCG
>CAYOJU010000177.1:0-5330 GCA_964404355.1 uncultured Sideroxydans sp.
TTATTCCAATGCTGGTTGGGGAATGGCCCGCTATTGGCCGCATTCTGCCTGTTTGTCTCTGATGTCGCTACTGTCTCTAGCATGCTCGGAAGCGGACGTTCCCGATAACGGACATTCAACGTTTTAGTTTACCGGCGATGCGCAGTTTTATCGCGTAGTATCCGGTGGAATGATGGGTTGGGCATCGGGTATATATGTTTCAATACTTGACAATAACCAAGAAGCAAGGCGTTGATTGGCGGAACCTAGCGCATCGAGAATTTGTTGGGCTTCAGTGCGATATGCCAAACATTTCTCAGAAGACCAGTGCGCTGGCGGTTTTTGAAGATTAGAAATCCGGTCAGCAAGTTTGACGCACCAAACCGAAAGTGGTTGTTTTCTGATACGCGCAAGGCTATCTGTCATTGCTTCTGATTTAGGGACGTTTGGGTTTTTTGAAAGAGCCAAAACCCCATCGGCAATCGACTTGCCAAAGTGACCAACCAAATCCGTGTGATCCACATTTTGATCTTCAATGCAGTCGTGCAAAATAGCGCAAATTACCGCCAGATCAATGTCTGGTATGGCTTCTGACTGGTTTGCTTCCAGCACGACCAATACGACTCTTCCTAAATGATGCAAATATGGAAGATCAGCATCTGGGACTTTTTGGGTGTTGTGAGCTTCTGCCGCAAAACGCCATGCATCGAGCCACGAAGGTTTTAAGTGAGACATAGTTATTCCCTGAAGTATCAAGATGCCCAACAGTTATCAGACGGACGCACCGGTCCGTAGTAATAGTGACGCGCGAGTATTATTCGTAACCAATTGATTATCAAATAATTGCATATTCTTGTCTGTCCGCATATGCATTAATAGTACGGACAGGGTCAATAGTCTGCTCTTGGCCGAATTGGGGCATTTGTCTCCGCCAACACCGGCGTCTCTTCCTCTCCTGCTAACAGACATCGTTAGCACTTCGGAGTCGGCTCCCATGCCCATAGTTTACCCTTGAGTTTAAGAACAACGGCTCCCTTAACTTTTGCCCCTCCACAGGTGGCTTCTGCCCTTATATTCGAATCTTGATCCCAGTCCGGATTTTCAAATTGTGCGTACACGGAATCGTAATTATTGCCGGGGTATCTCTTAACTATGCCGGCATATCCAGCCCATATTTTCTTGCCATTAATATCAAACAATGTCCAATTTTCACCATCCATGCCATCCTCTTGCTCAATAGCAAGATATTTACGTTTGTCTGGGGATATCAAAACTGTATGTCCAGCTTTCAATATCTTCCCAGTTTGTTCGAGAATGACTATGCCAGTAAATAGTGCTTCGTCCGACTTGCCAATCAAATGGAATTTGTTTTCAACGTCATAACCGCAATAAGTCCATCTTGTTCCACTTAATTCCTCATATGGCGGTTTGTCAGCAAATCGCTTTGCGCCAGTAGCAAATCTAACTTCAAGGATATGCTTACTAATTCTAGTTGATGTGCTGGGAGCCTGTTTTAGAAGCTTGGCCTCAACATCTTCCGATTGCAACGCTTCCGAACAACTTAATTTGTATCCATCAGCGAGCGCGTTTGTCGAAAACACAACTAAAGAAAGGAAAATTATTATCAATGGTTTCATATTTTGTTCACATTGGAACCTGGCTTCGAACGACCGTTCCTGGCTGCATTCGGCCTATTTATTCCAACAATCCTCATGTCTGCTTTTCTACTGACAACTGCCATTTCTGATGCGCTTCTAAGTCACTAGCAAACTCTGCAGATACCAAAAGGTCACGCCAATCCACTTTCCCTAGCTGAATAGCTTTACGAAGCTTTTCGATACTGGAATCACTTAATTTCAATGCGGCAAAGCGAACACGTTCAAGTTCTTCTGCTGTCGCCTTCCCCAGGAAGGGAAGATTGTTCCCACATTGTTCTGCAATTAGTTGGATAACCTCCTGCTGCTCGTTCTCTGAGAACAAGGTTCGTATTAGCCGGATCGTTTCTGAACTCAAGTCAGTAGTCGCCATAACTGCATTCCTTAGATTCTGTGAGACTCTTGCGAATGTCCCATGTTGGCCGATTCTGCCCGTTCAACCCTAAATATGCTCATGTCCGCTATTCACTAAATATCCGACTCACAGTTTTCGAGTTTGTATAGCGAGCTTCAGATGATTATCTGAGCCGAATTCCATATCTCTTCATAAGCGGCAATCTTCAGAGAAGCGGTATCGTCGGCTCGCACTATCTCTGCTGGAGAGCGCTTAGCAAAATCCTTAAGGGACTGCGTTAGTGTCCATGCTTTAGTCTGATCAATTAAGATTGCGCGATCATGCAGGGTTTTTGGTGGCGCAAGCCGGACTAACAACGGTCGAATTTCCCCATATTGTTGCACCCACTTGCTGCCTGCCGGTTGCAAAGACGCTTTGAAACTAGCTTGATCCGCCATTAGGCGTAAATGCACCTTTTCTGGAATCGCAGTTCCAAATTCGGTTAATGCTGTTTCGTCCATAAATGGATCGATAATAAGTACGTCCTTTGTGGCCGTCTGTAAGACCTTAGACAGGGCGGAGAAAGCATCAAAGCTGTCACCTACCGGGATAAATGCACCACTTGCTCCGGTTGGCGCGAGTTGTTCCGCAATCGCAAAAGCACGATATAGGATTGTCTTAATCTCGTGTGCGGATTGACCGGCGAGGACACCGCCTAATCCATTGGAAGCAACAGAAAACGATATGGCGTCCATACCACTAGTATTGTGCACTTTTCTTACCAAAGCATACGCTCTGGCAACCCAGAGGTGCGTCTCTTCAGGCAAAGGAGTTTGCGTAAGATCAGGCATCACCTCAATGAGGCGTCCTATTTGTCTATAGAGAGTTTCGGGATCAGTTGTCATTAAAAATAGTATATATCAGGAACTGACGCCCACAATGACCGCAGCCGGTTTGAGTCCAATATCATACCCGACTGCAGATGACCGTTCCCACCACGGATGCGGTCATCCGCAATATCGAATCCTCCCTGAATTATGTCAGTTAAGCAACACCGGAAAGTATATAGGCAGGTATCTAGACCTCGGTCTGTTCAGCCATCTCCAGCGCATCATCTACCTCGACCCCGAGGTAACGAACCGTACTCTCCACTCTGGTATGTCCAAGCAGTATCTGTACTGCTCTGAGATTCTTGGTTCGGCGATAAATCAACGTAGGCTTGGTTCTGCGCATCGTATGTGTGCCATAGCACGTCGTATCCAAGCCGATGTCGCTAACCCATCTATGTACAATCCTGGCGTACTGGCGCGTTGACAGATGAGCGGCACCTTCTATCCGGCTGGGAAAGAGATGGTCTTCTGACTTCAAACCCGCGGCCTTGATCCAATCCACCAGGGAAGCGCGCGTTGGCTCGGTTATCTCGAACTGAACAGGCCGTTGCGTCTTCTGCTGCAGGATAGTGGTGCGCGAGGCAATACGTTCTCCATGCGATACGTCCCTTACTCTAAGTTTCATCAGATCGCATGCCCTAAGCTTGCTATCGATAGCCAGATTGAACAATGCGAGGTCACGCAGATGTTCACTCAACTGCAGTCGGACACGAATGGCCCAGATGTCCTGCAATCTGAGTGGCGCTTTCTGCCCGGTCAGCTTACCCTTGTTCCATGGCTCATGATGACGAACGGCAATATCGGTTTCCATGATTCTCTCCTTGTAAAAAGAGGAAAGATCACTGTGCGCCTTCCTGGGGGCAGTAATCAAGCGCCGGTCGCACGCGGTATTCAATTGGTATTGCAATACCAATTGAATATGGCATTACTTTTTTCTAAAGCTTCGTTAGAATTCTGACTTGCCTACCATTCTCACTCATCCAGCCGTACCTCTCGCTATTGCCTATGGCCTTGGCAGAGGCGCTATTTCAAACCGTCTGCTGGCTGCCGGCGTCGTCGCTGCCATAATTCCCGATCTCGATGTCTTGGCTTTTCGTCTCGGTGTTCCCTATGCAGCAGAGTTTGGCCATCGTGGTTTCAGTCACTCGCTGGTCTTTGCACTCATTATTGCTATCGTCGGAGCCAGTTTGGCTCGGTCGCTGCTTTGCACACCCAAACAGGCGTTTGGGTTTCTCTTCATCGCTACAGCCTCACACGGCATCCTTGACGCATTTACCAATGGCGGCCTTGGCGTCGCTTTCCTGTGGCCTTTCTCGGGTGAGAGGTTTTTTGCACCTTTTCAACCTATCGAGGTTGCTCCGCTTGGCCTTTCTCGGTTTTTATCCATGAAGGGGCTGACTGTTCTTTGGTCGGAGATTCTTTGGGTCTGGTTCCCGGTGTTTGGGGTCGCCGCCGCGACTGTTGTATACCGCCGTTGTCGGGTTCTCACATGACGTTCCTACTTAAACTGGATCAGCATCTTCTTAATCGAACGACCAGACCACTGCTTTCCGGGCTGTCTCGGTTCGCAGTCGAGTTCTTATATTTCGGCATCAAACAGGCCCGCGCGTGTCTATTTGCAGGTCTTTTCTTCGCATCCGTCTTTATGGTGCCGCGTGCGGGTCTTATTGGGTTGCCTCGATATGATGTCTTGCTGGTAATTGCCTTGGGGATTCAGGCGTGGATGGTGTGGACTAAACTAGAGACCGTGGATGAACTCAAGGCAATTTGCCTGTTTCACATTGTTGGATTCGCGCTTGAGGTTTTCAAGACATCAAGTGGCTCTTGGGCTTATCCGGACTTTGCCTATTCTAAGGTGTACGGTGTACCACTATTTTCTGGATTTATGTACGCAGCGGTCGGTAGCTACATCATTCAAGCATGGCGGCTTTTTGACCTTCAGATTAGGCACCATCCCCCGTATTGGATGGCTGCGCTTGTTGCCACGGCAATTTATGCAAACTTTTTCACGCATCACTATATTGGCGACTACCGTTGGTATATTGCGGCCTGTGCGCTGGGCCTATACGCTCGCGCCACAGTATTGTTCTACTCCTTCGACAGAGAACGAACAATGCCTTTGCTTTTTTCATTCGTGTTGATTGGGTTTTTCATCTGGCTTGCTGAAAATATTAGTACCTTCTTCGGCATCTGGAGGTATCCCAACCAAATAGGTGCCTGGTCAGCGGTCCACGTAGGCAAGTGGAGTTCTTGGTCGTTGCTGGTCATTATGACTTTCACAATCATAGCCAACCTCAAGCATATAAAGGAACGCATCCATGTTCCAACGTAACGGAGCACAAACAGCTGGCCTGCAGTTAGGCAGGGCATTGATCGACCGCTTTGTGTGGGGAAAGAGACGGTAGCGCATGCAAAGGCAAACAGGCAGAATGCGGCCAATAGCGGGCCATTCCCCAACCAGCATTGGAATAA
>CAYOJU010000178.1:0-5306 GCA_964404355.1 uncultured Sideroxydans sp.
GCGGCGTAGGCGAGGACATCTGGCGCCGGCTCAGCAGTTCCGGCGCAGCCTGGAGTTATTTCCGCGACAACGTCGAAGAAGAATTCACCGTGAAAAAAGTTTCTTCCAGCGCAGCGGCCAGCAAGAACCCGCTGGATGATCTGTTCGGTCCGAAATGATCACGGAGTTGATCCGTTTTATTGCGTAACGATTGGCAACAAATGTAATGCAGTAATCACCAATTTTGGTTAGTTATTAAATGGAGTTATTTGAATGAACATGAATAGGCGTTTTAACAAGGTTGCAAATTTCCTGATCTTCGGCATGGGTGTTGGAATATTGATTGTCGGTTGCGGGGGGGGAAGTGGGGGGGCGGGCACAAGTGATGCCGCTGCCAGTTTCGTGGCCGATCACCAAGGCGGAGGCTTTGTTGGTAGCTGGTGGTATGCAGCCAGCACCGTATCTGTCGCAAAGGCAGACACAGATACCATGCTTGCGACTGGAACAAACCAATATACCGGCACCACTGTTCACAACGTGCTTTCCACCGGAGCCAACGGAACTGCCCATATTAGTGGCAGTTGGGGAACTGACTCGAGCCCGAACGTATATTACGACTTGATCTCGACAGGATGGGTACAAAGTCCCGACACCGCATCGATGGTGGTGGATAGCGATGGCAGACATCTCACCATCACCCCCGCGGCCGCTGGCGAACCTGCATTAATAACTGCCATAACAAAAACTAATTTGGAGAACACCTCCATTGCATGCACCACGACAGCCGGAACCTCCACCCCCTGTGTTGGAACCGGACTCTACCCGGCCGGCTCCAGGTCGTATCAATTTACATTCAGTTATACGTCGAGTCATTTCATTCTGTACGGGAATACGATTGGAAATCCAGTTACTAATAGTACAGGTGCAGTACTGGCGAATTTGCCTGCACTAAATACAACGTTCTGTGATCCGACTTTCCCTTATGTTTTTGAGGCTAAGGGCGCCGGTCTCTATAACGTATGGCCCACAACAGATTGCACTTTGGGTGCCATCGCTGCAGCCATCGCTGCAACAACGCCAGACGGTACGGTCACGATGCAAAGCCAGGCAACGGGAAACGCCACCGGTGTAACAACCGTGCTGCACGTATCTTCGGCGACTGGTATTACCAAAGTGACCGGAATGGTGGGCATGATATATGGGGCGCGAGCGAGTGCTGTCTGGTATGGCTGGATGTCTCCCGCGGGAACCTATACAACCGACCCCGGATACAACAAGACCGCCATTAACGCGCAGTTGTTAGGCGACGGCTTGGTTGCATTGCCGTAAGGAAAAAGCACCGTGTATCCGGCGTTTCACACCGGGTAGCAAGCCGGGCAGGCCACGAACAAAGGCGACCAACCGGTCGCCTTTTTCTTTCCTCATCCGCTCGCTGATAGGCAATCATTTCGCCCTTGTACTCGTTACACCGGCTATTTCAACGTCAGCAGAAAAATACTCTCTTCCATCCGGCTCACCCCGCGCTGCCTGAAGCGCGGGTTTTGCGAGAGTGCATCTTCCTGGGCCAGCAGGCGTATGTCAGCGTACTGGCCATACAGCGCCATGACCTCGCTTACCGACACCGCAAACGGCGGCCCCTGCATCTCTGTCTGCGGATAATCGAACGTGACCAGCAGTATCTGCGTCCCGCGCGGCAGGATATCCACCAGGTGGCGCGCATAGCGTTCGCGCATGTCGGGCGGCAACGCCACCAGCGATGCGCGGTCGTACACCGCACCCACCTGTGCCACATCCTCTTTGCGCAGATCGAAAAAATCGCCGCACGAAAGACACAGGCCGTCCGCAATGTAATTGTCGAATTTCCCGCCGCTCACACGCTCGGGCGACTTGCCCTGCTCACGGAAGAAATCCTGCACCGCAATGGCACTCAACTCCACCCCCAGCACGAAGCACCCCTGCTGGCGCAACCACACCATATCCAGGCTTTTGCCGCACAGCGGCACAAATACCTCGCCGCCGCGTGAACAGGGCAACTCCGGCCAATACCGCCGCAAATAGGGATTGATCTCGTTCTGGTGGAAACCGATCTCCGCGCGCTCCCAGCGCTGCAGCCAAAATTCTTTTTTCATCTTCGCACCTTCGTAGTTTACAAATGCCTGCACGGCCAAGGCCCCAGTCTATCAGGCCGCGCTGACGCACGTTTAATCCCCTACATTGCAGATGACATTGCACGGATTGAATTCATTCCACGCGGGGAACTCCGGTTGGCAAAACCCACCCAATGGAAGGAAGTATGGCGGGGTTTCCACGTAACGATACGTTAATACCGGCAATGCGCTAAACTGAAATCACCACCGGCTGTTGCTCTTCAAAGTTTAATCCATGCGCAAGACTTGGAGGAACGTGATGAATGATCAGGACAGCACTACCCCATCCGCCCCACCCGGCAAACGCCGCAAGATTCTGCTGTCCATTGCCGGAACGGTATTGGCGATTCTCTTCCTGGTCTTTGTCTGGTGGTTCTTTATCGGACAATGGCGCACCGGCACCGATGATGCCTATGTGAATGGCAACATCGTCGCAGTGGTCCCGCAAACCGGCGGCACGGTCGTCGCCATTTATGCCGACACCACCCAGGCCGTGACCGAAGGCCAGTTGTTGGTGCAGCTCGACGACAGCGATGCGCGCCTGCAACTGGATACTGCCGAAGCCGCACTGGCATCGGCAGTGCGCGAAGTGCGCGGCATGTATGCGACCAGCCAGGGCAATCTGCCGCTGATCGCACAACGGCGCGCCGATCTGGCCAAGGCGCAGGCAGAGCTGGCCAGCAGCGATGCCGCACTGGAGCAAGCCGAATCGGAATACAACCGCCGTCTCGAATTATCCAAACAGAATTTTGTCTCGCCCGAAAATGTGCAGATTGCGTTTACCGCGCAGGACGCAGCCCGGGCGCAGCACGAAGCCGCCGCCAATGCCGTGATTGCCAGCATCGCTGCCATCTCGCAGGCCCTGGACCAGGCCAAGGTCTCCCGCGCGCGCGTGGACAACACCTCGCTGGAAAATCACCCCGCTGTGCGCACTGCCGCCACCAAGGTTCGCGAAGCCGCGCTGGCACTGGCTCGCACCCGCGTACTGTCCCCTGTCACCGGCCAGGTTGCCCAGCGCTCGGTGCAAATCGGCGGACGCGTATCGACCGGCTCGGCATTGATGGCCATCGTGCCGCTGGACAAGGTATGGCTGGATGCCAACTTCAAGGAAACCGAATTGCGCGATGTGCGCATCGGACAACCGGTCAAACTGACTTCAGACTTCTACGGTAATTCATTCGTCTTTCAAGGCAAGGTACTGGGGCTGGTGTCTGGCACCGGCTCTTCCTTCTCGCTGCTGCCCGCCCAGAATGCCACCGGCAACTGGGTAAAGATCGTGCAGCGCATACCGGTGCGTATCGCACTGGATGCCGGTGAGTTAAGCTCGCATCCGCTGCGCATCGGACTCTCCATGGATGTCACCATCGACACGCATGATCGCAGCGGCGCAGAACTGAGTACCCTGCCGGAGGCTAGGGCAATTGCCGTGACCAACGTCTATGTGCAGAGCATGAAGGCCGCCGATGCCCGTGTTGCGCAGATCATCGCCGACAACCTGGGGCGCAAGTAGTCGTCATATCCAAGCAGAGGGATATCGAAAATGAATCCTGCCCAACCGGCGCCATTGAAAGGTTCGAAACTGGTCCTGGCGACAGTGGCACTCGGTCTGGGTTCGTTCATGAACATCCTGGACCTGACCATCGTCAATGTGGCGGTGCCCACCATGGCCGGATATTTCGCGGTCACCCCGACACAGGCCACCTGGATCATCACCTCCTACGCGGTAGCCGAAGCCATCATGCTGCCGCTGGCGGGATTTTTCGCGGGACGATACGGCGAGGTGCGCACTTTCGTCGCCGGTACAATGCTGTTCACGCTGGCGTCGTTGTTATGTGCGGCATCGATCACTTTTCCCATGCTGCTCGCTGCGCGCGTGCTGCAAGGCGTGTTCGGCGCCTCCATGATTCCTCTGTCGCAAACGTTGCTCACCACCATCTACCCGCCGCACAAGCGCGGGCTGGCACTGGGTATCTGGGCCATGACCACGGTGATCGCGCCGATTGCAGGTCCGCTCTCCGGTGGCTGGCTGACCGATAACTTTTCATGGCACTGGATCTTCCTGATCAACCTGCCGGTGGGTTTGCTGGTCGGTATGTCCGTTGCCTCGTTGCTCGCAGGCCGCGATGCAATCCAGCCCGCCAAGCGCAACCAGAAACTGGATTGGGGCGGCCTGTTCCTGCTGGTCGTGGGCATCGGTTCGCTTCAGATACTGCTCGACAAGGGCAACGAACTGGACTGGTTCTCTTCCGGCACCATCATCACCTTGGCCGTGACGGCCAGCGTCGGACTGCTGATGTTCGTGGTATGGGAACTCTACGAGCCTGCACCGATGGTGGATTTGAGCCTGTTCAAACAGCGCAACTTCCTGGTGGGTTCAACGTGCCTGATGATAGGCATGATCGCCTTCTTCAGCGTGGTGGTGATCATTCCGTTGTGGCTGCAAACCTATCAGGGCTACACCTCGCTGTGGGCCGGCAAATCCGTGGCCTTCGGCGGCGTACTGGCGGTGATACTCGGCCCCGTCATCGGCGCCAACATCAACCGCGTTGATGCGCGCGCCATCACCACGTTCGGCTTCATCGTATTTGCACTGGTAGGTTACTGGAGTTCGCACTTCACCCCGGACATCGACTACTGGTCGATCGCGATAAGCCGCCTGTTCATGGGTATAGGCATCAGTTGTTTCTTCCTGCCGCTGGTCACCATCGCCATCTCCGGGCTGCCGCCGGACAAAGTCGCAGCGGCATCCGGCCTGACCAACTTCATGCGCAATCTGGGTGCCAGCTTCGGCACCGCCATCACCACCTGGCTGTGGACCAGCCAGGCTGCCGGGTTTCACGCCACGCTGACGGAAAATATCCAGCCCTACAATCCGCAGGCAATCGATTACCTCAATCGCCTGCAACAACTCGGCATGCCGGAAAACAGCGCCTATGCCTATGTGGAGCGCATGATCACTATACAGTCCTACACACTCGCCACCGACCGAATCCTGATCCTGTCGGGGCTGCTGATGCTGTCACTGATCACGGTGGTGTGGTGGGCCAGACCGCCCTTCATCGCCAGTCGCGGCGGGCATTAAGCCCGCCTGACAATTTCAATGGCGTTTTCGAAGATGCAGTTCAGGTTTGCGGATGAGTGCGTATTGGAGCGCATTGGCCAGACTGTCGATCAATGCGG
>CAYOJU010000179.1:0-5283 GCA_964404355.1 uncultured Sideroxydans sp.
CCAATAAAAAACGCTCCCATGAAGGGAGCGTTTCGGCTTGTTCCGGAATTATTCCGGGAAATACTTTTTCTTGTGCAGGTAGATCAGCGTACCAAGAAATCCTATCAACCAAACCCACAGCAATACCAACGCAACATTGCTACTCATTATCTGTCTCCCTAGTTCCTGTTATTGATCTTTCCAAAATACATGAAAAAAGTCTCACATCACGCTATTTCCCTCACCCTCAGTCCCTCTCCCAGAGGGAGAGGGATGCAAAGCCCTTCTCCCTCTGGGAGAAGGGTGGGGATGAGGGAAGGCACGTGTCATGATTTATGGAAAGATCAATAATTACCAACCCGACTCGCGCTCGGGTGTGGCCGTGATTTTGTGGATGCTCAAGTCTGCACCGTTGAATTCTTCTTCATGGGTGAGACGGATGCCGACAAGTTTCTTGATCGTGCCGTACACGACGAAGCCGCCGATCAGGGCAATGGCTATGCCCATCAGGGTGCCGATGAGTTGCGACATAAAAGTCACTCCGCCGACACCGCCAAACGTTTTCAGGCCGAATATACCGGCCGCAATGCCTCCCCAGGCGCCGCACAGTCCGTGCAACGGCCACACACCGAGCACGTCGTCGATCTTCCAGCGGTTTTGTGTGAGGGTGAACATGACCACAAACAGGCCACCAGCCACGCCGCCGGTCACCAGTGCACCGATGGGGTGCATCAGGTCGGAACCGGCACAGATGGCCACCAGACCGGCCAGGGGGCCGTTATGCACGAAGCCGGGGTCGTTCTTGCCTGCCCACAGCGCGACCAGTGTGCCGCCCACCATGGCCATCAGGGAGTTCACTGCAACCAGGCCGCTGATCTTGTCTATGGTTTGCGCCGACATCACGTTAAAGCCGAACCAGCCAACGGTCAGTACCCACGCACCCAGAGCCAGGAAAGGAATGCTCGATGGCGGGTGCCCGGAGATTTGGCCTTCCTTGCCATAGCGTCCGCGTCTTGCGCCTAGCATCAGCACGGCTGCCAGACCTATCCAGCCGCCCACTGCGTGCACTACCACAGAGCCGGCGAAGTCATGGAACTCTGCGCCAAAGCTGGCAACCAGCCACTCTTGCACGCCGAAGCGATGGTTCCAGGCAATGCCTTCGAAGAAGGGATATACGAAGCCGACCAGTATGAAGGTGGCGGCAAGCATGGGGTTGAAACGCGCCCGCTCGGCCACACCGCCGGAAACGATGGCCGGGATGGCCGCGGCAAAGGTCAGCAGGAAGAAGAATTTCACCAGTTCATAGCCGTTCTTCTGCGCTAGTTCCTCAGCACCACCGAGGAAGTTAACGCCATAAGCAAGGTAGTAACCGATGAAGAAATACGCCAGCGTGGAGACGGCAAAATCCGTGAGTATCTTTACCAGTGCGTTGACCTGGTTCTTTTTGCGCACCGTGCCCAGTTCCAGAAATGCGAAACCGGAGTGCATTGCCAGCACCATAATGGCGCCTAACAATATAAATAATGCATCAGTACCGACCTTCAAGTTTTCCATGTTCTCTCCAAAAAAGTGCAATCCGGCGAGACGTATGCAATCCTTGTGCCACCCGCATCGGTAGCTGATTTGTTTAGCTATTTTGTTTTATTGCGGATTTTTCGGGGAAGAATATTCACCAATTTGGTGCCTTGAGGGCAATCGTGCACCGCAATGATGCCTTACTTCGGTGCAGACCAGCCCTCGTTCAGCATCTTTTCCAGCCAGAACAAGCCGACAATGGTTTTGCTGTCGTTGATCTTGCCCAGGCGTATCCACTCGAGTGCATCCTTCAGCGAAAGCTCGAACACTTCGAGGAACTCGCCGTCGTCCAGTTTGCTTCCCACATGCTTCAACCCGCGCGCCAGAAAGTATTCCATGCGCTCATCGGCATAGCCAATGCAGGGCCAGGCGGTGGTGAGATGTATCCACTCGCTCGCCACATAGCCGGTCTCTTCCAGCAGTTCGCGTTGTGCAGTGCCGAGGATGTCTTCGCCGGCGTCTATCTTGCCGGCGGGCAGTTCGATGAATTCGCGATGCAGCGGATAGCGGAATTGCCGTTCCATCACCAGATTGCCATTGTCGAGCAAGGCCAGCATGGCAACGGCACCGGGATGGGTGATGTATTCGCGCGTGCTGGTGCTGCCATCCGGCAGCAGCACATTGTCCTTGCATACGGTAATGAAGTTGCCGTCGTACATCACCTTGCCGTCGATTTTCTTCTCTGTCAGTTCCATTTTCGTCCTTTACAAATGAACACTCCCGCCGCAGCGGGAGTGTCGGTTATCAACATCAATACTTTTAATGCAGCAAGGATTGCTGGACCGACGCAGCGCACACCGACATCAGCGTGCCCGGCAGGATACCCAGTGCAAGCACGGCCAACCCGTTGATGGAGATCAGCAGACTGCTGTCCGGTTGCAGGTAAAGTTTTTCGTGGCTTTCCGGCGCATCGAAGTACATCAGCTTGACGATGCGCAGGTAGTAGAAAGCGCCGATCAGCGAGAACAGCACCGCCAACACAACCAGCGTGATATGTCCGGTTTGCACGGCCGCGTTCAGCACCGAGAACTTGGCATAGAAGCCCACTGTAGGCGGTACGCCGGCCATGGAGAACATCAGCAGCAGCATCATGAAGGCGAGCCATGGGCTGCGTTGATTGAGCCCCTTGAAGTCGTTGATGTTATCCGCCTCAAAGCCTTCGCGCGACAGCAGTATGATCATGCCGAAGCCGCCCAGGCTCATCAGTACATAAATGATGGCGTAGAACATGGAAGAGCCGTAGCCCTCCAGCGTTCCGCTCAGGATACCAATCAGCATGAAACCCATATGGGCGATGGTCGAATAGGCCAGCATGCGCTTGATATTGGTCTGTGCAATGGCGGTGATGTTACCCACAGCCATGGACAGCACGGCGAGGATCATCAGCATGCCGGACCAGTGAATCATCAGGGGCTGCAGGGCTTCAACCAGCAGGCGCATGACAAAGGCGAACGCGGCCAGCTTGGGCGCGGAGCCGATGAACATGGTCATCGCGGTGGGCGCACCGTGATAGACGTCCGGCACCCACATGTGGAATGGCACGGCACCCAGCTTGAACGCCAGCCCTGCCACGATGAAGGCGAGGCCGAACACCAGCAGTGACTTGTTCGCCGTGCCATGCTGGATGACTTGCGCGATGTGGTTAATGTCCAGCGAACCGGTGGCGCCGTACAGCATGGACATGCCGTACAACAGGAAGCCGGAAGCCATTGCACCGAGGATGAAGTATTTCATCGCAGATTCGGTGGCGATGGCGGAATCGCGTTGCAACGCAACCAGGGAATACAGGCTCAGCGCAAGCAGTTCCAGACCAAGGTACAGGGTGAGGAAGTTGCTGGCGGAAATCATCACCATCATGCCCAGCGTGGCGAACAGTACCAATGCAAGAAACTCGCCGGTAAACAGTCCGCGCACCAGCAGGTAGTTGCGCGAATACACCAGCATCGTCATCACCGATATGCAGGTGAACACTTTAAGGACGATGGACATCGGATCGTTCACGAACATGTGATTGAACAGATGGGTGATTCCGCCCTGATAGGTCAGCGTCGGAATGAAGGAGCAGACCGCCAGCGTGAACAAGGTCAGGAAATAGGTTGCTGTCTTGGCGTTGTTGACGATGAACTGATCCGCGATAAGGATCACGCTCACCATTATAAGCAGGAATATCTCTGCGTAAGCCGGGGACAGGGAGGAGAGAAGATTCATGTATTCCTCAATTCGGGAAAGTCGGGATTTTTGACGTATTCAGATGCACCAGCAGGTCGTTCACCGAGGCATGCATGATGTCGGCGAAAGGCAAGGGATACAGCCCCATGTACAGCACCGAGACGGCCAGAACGACAAAAACGATAATTTCGCGGGCACCGATGTCGTGCAAATGCGCGACATGGTCGTTGGCGACTGCGCCGAAGATCACGCGCTTGTACATCCACAACGTATAGGCCGCACCAAAGATCAGCGTGCTGGCAGCAGCGAAGGCGTACCAGAAGTTGGCTTTCACCGCGCCCATGATCACCATGAATTCGCCAACAAATCCGCTGGTGCCAGGCAGGCCGCTGTTGGCCATGGAGAACAGCATGAAGAAGGCGGCGAATACCGGCATCTTGTTGGCTACACCGCCGTAATCGACGATCTGGCGCGAATGCACGCGGTCATACAGCACGCCGATGCACAGGAACAGCGCGCCGGACACAAAACCGTGCGAGATCATTTGCAGCAATGCACCCTCGATGCCGTAGGCGTTGAAGATAAAGAAACCGAGCGTGACGAAGCCCATGTGCGAGATGGACGAATAAGCCACCAGCTTTTTCATGTCGGACTGGGTTAGCGCAACCAGGCCGATATACACCACCGCAATCAGCGACAGCGTGATCATCACCGGCGCCAGGTAATGGCTGGCATCGGGCAGGATGGGCATGGAGAAACGGATGAAACCGTAGGCACCGACCTTCAGCATGATCGCCGCCAGGATCACCGAGCCGCCGGTGGGTGCTTCGACGTGCGCATCCGGCAACCATGTGTGCACCGGGAACATCGGCACTTTCACCGAGAACGCCATGAAGAAGGCGAAGAACAGCATGACCTGTATGCTCAGCGACGGCAGCGCCGTGCGATGGAATTCGAGAATGCTGAAACTGCCGCCGGATTGACGGTACAGGTAAAGCAAAGCCACCAGCATCAGCAGCGAGCCCATCAGGGTGTAGAGGAAGAACTTGACTGCCGCATACACGCGGTTGGGACCGCCCCACACGCCGATGATGATGAACATCGGGATCAGCATCGCCTCCCAGAATGTATAGAACAGCATCGCATCCAGCGCGGCAAACACGCCGTTCACCAGGCCGGACATGATCAGGAACGCCGCCATGTATTGCGCCACGCGCTTCTCGATGACCTTCCACCCGGCGATTATTACCAGCGGTGTAAAGAAGCTGTTGAGCAGGATGAACAACACGGAGATGCCGTCCACACCGAGGTGGTAGTGGATGTTGAAACGGGCAATCCAGTCATGCAGCACGACGAACTGCATGGCACTGGTCATGCGGTCGAATCCAGTGTACAGCGGTATCGTGACCAGGAAGCTCAGGATCGCGCCAGCCAGCGCGATGAAACGCGCCAGTTTCGCATTGCGGTCGTTGCCGGTCGCCAGCACCAGCAAACCGAAAATAATCGGCAACCAGACGGCGACGCTTAACAGGGGATATCCGAAAATCATGCTTGTTCCTT
>CAYOJU010000180.1:0-5255 GCA_964404355.1 uncultured Sideroxydans sp.
TCTATGCAGATCGCCTGTTGAAAACGATGGACGATACTGCCGATGCAGCTGCACGGGCCGGATTAACCCCTGAGAAATTGGCCGAATTGTTGGCCGACGAAAGCTGAGTAATTTGTGAATCCTCGCGGGCCCAGTGTCGTCATCGACACCAATGTCTGGATCAGCGGCTTGCTGACGAAGACAGGCACTCCCGCCCAGTTGATACGAAATGTGGTCAGGCGCGGCCTGCCAATATTTACTCCAGATACCTTTGCGGAACTGAAGCAACGGCTGTGGCTGCCAAAGTTCGATCGCTATGTGTCAATGGAATATCGGAAGCAGCTCTTGCACGACATTGATACGGTTGCACTCTGGGTTGATGTTCCGCCGCAAATTGCTGAGCAGGCTTTCTGCCGAGATGCGGATGATGACAAGTTTATCCATGCTGCCTTGGCTTCAGGTGCCGAATGGCTGGTAACCGGCGATAAGGATTTGCTGGTCTTGTCCGAAAGGTTGTTGGCGTCCGGCGTTCGGATCATTTCACCGGCTGATGCTTTGCAATTGCAAGAATTCTCCACACGTATCTAGTTTGCATATTCTCGGCAGGTAAGCTGCTCCAGCCTAGATGAATATGAGGCTGTCGCATAACGTTCCCAATTTGGGTATGAACATTCCTGTTTTGGGAATGCTCTCAGATTGCAATAATCCGCAGAAGACCTGGCCGTGAAGATACAGCGCATCGCATTACCCGAATCACTTCTGACTTCGACACCGCTCTCAAGCGCACCACGGCATTAACGCTCCTCCAATTTATTGGTTAACCTGCCCTCCGACTGGCTCAGGGCGAACGGATTGTTTTACGTTTACTTACCCGCGCTGTAACTCTCCGCGTTACATTCAGAGTAATAAAATCTCGCTGTCCTGCATTTTCTTCACGCAGTTTTCACATTCAATCACAGTCACTTACACGCGCATTGCGCGTGTCCATAATCGATTTGTGGAAACGCACTTTCCATTCGCTGCAAATATCCGAGTGAAATTGTTTCTCAATTGCAAAATGGGTATTTTTTTCTCGTAGCTCTGCAACTCCCTTTGTATATGGTTTTCACGTAGTTTGATTTGCGTGGCACGGAACTTGTTATGTAGCAGGCGTGGTGATGATCAATCGTTGGGGCGGACGGTTGGTCGTGCAGAGATAGCCTGAGCTGACAGACAAGGGAGAGAGAAATGTCCACAGAAACATTTTATGAAGTGATGCGGAGGCAGGGAATTTCGCGCCGCAGTTTTCTGAAATTTTGCAGTTTGACTGCGGCGTCGCTGGGCCTGGCGCCGACGATGGCACCGAAGATCGCCGAGGCGATGGAGAACAAACCGCGCACGCCGGTGATCTGGTTGCACGGTCTGGAATGTACCTGTTGCTCGGAATCGTTCATCCGTTCCGCGCATCCGCTGGCGAAGGATGTGGTGCTGTCCATGCTCTCGCTGGACTACGACGACACGCTGATGGCCGCTGCCGGACACCAGGCCGAGGACATCATCCAGCAGATCAAGACAAAATATAAAGGCAATTACATTCTCGCGGTGGAAGGCAATCCGCCGCTGAACGAAGACGGCATGTTCTGTATTCACGGCGGCCGTCCGTTCGTGGAAGTGCTGAAAGAAACTGCAGCCGATGCAAAGGCCATCATCTCCTGGGGCGCCTGTGCTTCCTGGGGTTGTGTGCAGGCCGCCAAGCCCAACCCGACGCGCGCCACGCCCGTACACAAAGTCATCACCGACAAACCCATCATCAAAGTGCCGGGCTGCCCGCCCATCGCCGAGGTGATGACCGCAGTGGTGACATACATGCTGACCTTCGACCGCATCCCCGAGCTGGATCGCCAGGGTCGCCCGAAAATGTTTTACGGCCAGCGCATTCACGACAAATGTTATCGCCGTCCGCACTTCGATGCCGGTCAGTTCGTTGAGCAGTGGGATGACGAAGCCGCGCGCAAAGGTTATTGCCTCTACAAGATGGGCTGCAAAGGCCCCACCACTTACAACGCCTGCTCGACAGTTCGCTGGAACGGCGGTGTGTCGTTCCCCATCCAGTCCGGTCACGGTTGTATCGGTTGTTCGGAGGAGGGCTTCTGGGACAAGGGCGGGTTCTACAACCGCGTCACCAACATCAATCAGTTCGGCGTCGAAAGCAACGCCGACAAGGTGGGCGGAACAGTGGCTGCAGTCGCAGGCGCAGCGGTGGTCGCACATGCGGCAGTCAGCGCACTGAGCAAGGCACGCAGCAGCAAAGAAGATCAGAACAAGGGAGGTAAATAATCATGTCAGCTTATGAAACCCAGGGCTTCAAGCTCGACAACTCTGGCCGCCGTGTGGTGGTTGATCCGGTGTGCCGTATCGAGGGTCACCTGCGCGTCGAAGTAAACTTGGACAGTAACAACGTGATCCGCAATGCAGTGTCCACCGGCACCATGTGGCGCGGTCTGGAAGTGATCCTCAAAGGCCGCGATCCGCGCGATGCCTGGGCCTTCACCGAGCGTATCTGCGGTGTGTGTACCGGTACGCACGCGCTGACTTCGGTGCGCGCAGTGGAAGATGCATTGGCGATCCAGATCCCCGAGAACGCCAATACCATCCGCAACCTGATGCAGTTGAACCTGTATGTGCACGATCACCTGGTGCACTTCTACCACCTGCATGCGCTGGACTGGGTGGATGTGGTGTCCGCGCTCAAGGCCGATCCCAAGAAAACTTCCGAGCTCGCGCAGAGCATCTCGTCGTGGCCGCTGTCGTCGCCCGGCTATTTCCGCGACGTGCAAAATCGTTTGAAGAAGTTCGTCGAGTCCGGCCAGCTCGGCCCGTTCAGCAACGGCTACTGGGGTAGCCCGGCTTACAAGCTGCCGCCGGAAGCGAATTTGATGGCAGTGACGCACTACCTCGAAGCGCTGGATTTCCAGAAAGAGATCGTCAAGGTGCACACCATCTTCGGCGGCAAGAACCCGCACCCGAACTGGCTGGTGGGCGGCGTGCCGTGCGCGATCAACATCAATGATGTCGGCGCAGTTGGCGCGATCAACATGGAACGCCTGAATCTGGTGAAGAGCATCATCGACCGCAGCAAGGAATTCGTGGAGAAGGTGTACATCCCCGATCTGTTGGCCATCGCCTCGTTCTACAAGGGCTGGGGTTACGGCGGCGGCTTGTCGTCCAAGAACATCATGTCCTACGGCGACATTCCGCAGCGCGCCAACGATTACAACGCGCCCAACCTGCTGTTGCCGCGCGGTGCAATCATCAACGGCGATCTCACCAAGATCCACGAGATCGACCTGCGCAATCCGGACGAGATTCAGGAATTTGTGTCGCACTCCTGGTACAAATATGCGGACGAGAGCAAAGGACTGCATCCCTGGGACGGCGTCACCGAGGCCAACTACCATCCGGAAGGCCCCAACTTCAAGGGCACGCGCACCCGGATCGAGGCACTCGACGAGAGCGCCAAGTATTCCTGGATCAAGGCGCCGCGCTGGAAAGGCAACGCCATGGAAGTCGGGCCGCTGTCGCGCATGGTGCTGGGCTATTTGCAGCCCAAGCAGTATCCGATCATCAAGGACACCATCGACGGCGTGCTGAAAAAACTCGACCTGCCGGTGACGGCGTTGTTCTCCACGCTGGGTCGTACGGCTGCACGCGGTATCGAGGCGTTGTACTGCGCCGATCTGCAAGTGCAGCAGTTCGACAAGCTGATGGCGAATCTCAAGGCGGGCGATACCTCCACCGCCAACGTCGAGAAATGGGAACCTTCCACCTGGCCGAAAGAAGCCAAGGGCGTGGGTTTCACCGAAGCGCCGCGCGGCGCGCTGGGTCACTGGATCAAGATCAAGGATGCCAAGATCGACAATTACCAGTGCGTGGTGCCGACCACCTGGAACGGCAGTCCGCGCGATGCCAAGGGACAGATCGGCGCATTCGAGGCTTCGCTCATGAATACGCCCATGGCGAAGGCCGACCAACCGCTGGAGATCCTGCGCACGCTGCACAGCTTCGACCCCTGTCTGGCATGCTCCACGCATGTGATGTCGCCGGACGGACAAGAGATGAGCCGCGTCACGGTTCGCTAAAGAAACGACGATTTAGTCCTCCGTTCGTGGTGATACTTCGACAAGCTCAGTACTAAAGGCGAAGTCGAACCATGAATGGAGGGTTAAATCAGTAAGCCAGTTACACATAAAGCCCTTCGACAAGCTCAGGGCGAACGGAATAAATCAGCGCCTTCATAAGGCGCACGAAAGGAGACTGTCATGTCAGTTACAACACAAGACGACGACTCGGCCATCACCGCGGCGGGCAATACGGTGTACGTGTACGAGGCACCGGTACGCGCGTGGCACTGGATCAACGTGCTCAGTATCGTGACGCTGGCGATCACCGGCTGGTTCATCGCCAGTCCGTTGCCCAGCGTGTCGGGAGAAGCGAGCGAAAACTTCCTCATGGGTTATATCCGCTTCGTGCATTTCTCGGCGGGGTATGTGTTTGCCATCGGCTTGCTGGTGCGCTTGTACTGGGCCTTCGTCGGCAACCACCATGCGAAGCAGTTGTTCGTGCTGCCGATCAGGGACAAGAACTGGTGGGCCGGTTTGCTGCAGGAAATCCGCTGGTACGCGTTCCTGGAAAAGTACCCGAAGAAGTATGTGGGACATAACCCGCTGGGCCATTTGTTCATGTACTTTGCCATCACGCTGAGCGGCACTTTCCTGATTGTCACCGGCTTTGCACTGTACGGTGAAGGTGCACAGGCGGGCAGCTGGTCAAATGTGCTGTTCACCAGCTGGGTGATCCCGCTGTTTGGGCAAAGCCAGGCAGTGCATAGCTGGCATCACCTGGTGGCCTGGGGCATCGTGTGTTTCGTGATCATTCACGTGTACACGGCGATCCGCGAGGACATCATGTCGCGGCAAACCATGATCAGCGCGATGATCGATGGCAAGCGTACGTTCCGTGAGTAACCGTTTCAGTTTTACCTCTCCTCGTAGCAACATCGTTCTCCCCCTGACAAGGGGGAGCCAGAGGGGGTTTGGCTTTTGTTGTAACCCAAACCCCTCCCGGCCTCCCCTTGTCAGGGGAGGAGTGATGTAATCCAGTCTTGAGGTGTGACGCCATGTCGCAAGAGTTGAAAGCAAACGCGGGCAAAAGCCCGCGTTTCTTTTGGGCGGCGCCGCGTACGCCGGTGCATCCCGGCCGCTTCCTCGAAACCCGTTATTTGCAGCCCGGCCACATCT
>CAYOJU010000181.1:0-5228 GCA_964404355.1 uncultured Sideroxydans sp.
CTGCGTTTGGTGGTGATAGGTGGACTTGAACCACCGACCCCAGCATTATGAGTGCTGTGCTCTAACCAACTGAGCTATATCACCGAAATCTTGCGTCTCTGGCAGCTTTCGCCGGTTCGCGTACTTCAAAGAAGGGCGGCATTTTGCTGATTTAGCCCCTGCGTGTCAATTGTTGCATGCCGATACTTTGAGTTCGCTGTCGGCAAAGCCCTTCTGCAGGGCATTGAGCTTGTCCGCTGTCCCCGCGTCCAGCCCCTTCATGACGAACACGGTAAATTTGAGCTTGCTCTTGCGCACCCCCAATTTGACCGGTCCCAAAGCCTTGGTATCCAGGGTATCCAGGAACTTCTGGGCGGTCTCGTTGCTCTTGAATACGCCCAGCGAGATGGCATTCATCCAGTGCCCCTTTTCCTGCACCACAAAGTAGTCCTTCACCCCATGTTCTTTCAGTTGTGCAATTTTCGCCTCAATCTGCGCACGTTTCTTCATCGGCGGGATATACACCCAGTAGCCGTGATCCTGTTCTACGCTGCGCAGGGTTAACTTGTCACCCAGTTTCAGGGCAACCAGGGATTGTTGCGCACGCTGCAGATCATCACCGGAAAATTCGCCCCATTCCGCACAACTTATGGCTTTCGGAGCTGCAGGCAGTAGCGCAACCGCAGCCGGTGCCGATGCAACCGGCGCTGATGTAGCGGCAACCGGTGCAGATACAACTACCGTCGGCGATAGCGTCAACGGCACCCCGGACACCACGGGCGCGGGCGCCGAAGCGGACAAGGATTGCAAAGCCAGCAATTTAATTTTGTCCGCGTTCAGGGCCGGTTGCACTGTTACCGCATCCGCGTCCACGGTCAACGCGCCGCCCCAGCGCATCCAGCCGAATAACACCAGGTTTGCCAGCAACAACAATCCCACGATCCACTTCATCATGCTTTCGACTCTCCAATAATCTGCAACCCTTTTAACACCAGGTTATCCATTCGTTCCAGTGGTATATCGAGATGGGGCTGGACTACGCCCGCCGCGCCTCCACCCAGCAGACAGCTCACCGTCCCGCAGCGCGCCTGCAATAAAGCAAATTGATGCCGGATTGCCCCCAGTGTGGCACGCAGCATACCGCTGTGAATGGCATCAGCGGTATTGCGCGGAAAATCCTGCAACGTGCCCTGCTCTGCCATCAGCTGCGCCGCGTTCGTCGCCAGACTTTGCTGCATCAGGCTTACTCCCGGAACAATCAGACCGCCGAGGAACTCGCCCTGCGCCGAAAGCGCGTCGATGGTAGTCGCGGTTCCACAATTCACAACCAGACTGGCGCCCTTTACATGACTCCATGACGCAATCAGCGCCGCCCAGCGATCGCTGCCCAGACGTTCAGGTTGCTGGTAACCGTTGCGCACCCCGCACTGCGCGGCAGTCGCTTTCACAAATTCCGGGCAACAGGTCCACGCTGCGCAGACCGCGCGCAAGCGTAGCGCCATCGCCTCTCCTGCCACATTGGATGCCAGGATGCGCGAAGGTTGCGGCAATACCGCAAAGGCTTGCTGCAGAGCCAACCATTCGGTGTTACCCACCACGCCCTGCTGCGTCCAGACTCCGTTTTGCACCAGCGCCCACTTGCAGCGGCTGTTCCCCACATCCAGTAGTAACACTACGCACTCCTCAAGCTGACTTCGCCCGCGTTGAATATCTGTTCGCCCTGCGTCGTCGCCAGCCGCAGCGCGCCGTCATCCGTCACCCCCAGTGCCATGCCGGCAATCCGGGAGCCATCAGGCAGCAACAGCCGCACCGGGCGCTGTTGAAAAACATGACGGCTTTCCCACTCTGCACGCAAAGGCGCGAAACCGTGTCCGGCAAACTCACGTAGCGCAGACACCAAATGTTTCAATATTACTGCAATTATCAGGTTACGTTCCGGCAACGGCATCTCCAGTGACGCCAGGTCGCTCACCGCTTGATCGATACGTTCTCGCATCGCTTCCGGCAGTGACAGGTTGAGTCCGACACCGATCACCACCGCGCTGGGACCCAGCATATCTCCTTGCGCTTCCAGCAATATCCCGGCGAGTTTGCCATTGTTCAACAATACATCGTTCGGCCACTTCAATCCCGCATCCGCCACGCCGAGTTCGTCCAGCGCACGCATCATGGCGATACCCACGACCAGGCTCAAACCGGACAATGCCGCAAGCCCGCTGTCAAAACGCCACAACAATGAAAATGTCAGCGCATCGCCCAACCCGGAATGCCATGTCTTGCCCAGGCGGCCGCGCCCGGCATTTTGCCATTCCACGGCCAGCACCGATCCGCTGACTTCACCTTGCGCCGCGCGTTGCAACAACAATGCATTGCTGGAAGTGGCGTGGTCGAGTATCTCGATACACAAATCGTTGCGCGTCGCACCCAATCCGGCAAGGATCAGGTCGGCATCCAGCCATTGTATCGGTCGGGCCAGGCGATAACCCCGGCCGCGCACGCTGTACAAAGTCAGCCCGAAATTTTCGGCATCCTGCAACGCGTTATTGACCGTGGCGCGCGTTACACCGAGCTGCCGCGCCAGCACTTCGCCGGAATGAAATTCACCATCGGCCAGTCTTCGCAGCAATGAAAAGGTTAACGGCTTGTACGCCCCGGCTGCACTCATTGCGATAAATCGCTTTCTGAAGCGGGCGTGGCGTAACCAAGGAAAGCCAGAATCTCTTCGCGGCGCTTCAGGGCATCCTGGTAACCCAGATCGATCAACGCACGGCAATAGTGTCTGTCGAACAGCAAATAACTCACCAGGTTCGCACCGCTGCGGCGCATCACGCCTGCCACCCGCAACAGCAAACGGATGGTCCAGGGCAGACGTACGATATGCCGCTCGGCTACCTTCTCCAGCGGCTGACTGGGGGTAATGACCAGGATGTCGATGTGACGCATATCGGTCGACGAGCGCAACGATTCGGGAATCAGGCTGACGGTCTTGTTGATGCGCTCCAGACGCTCCAGATCGACTTCCAGTCCGTCGAGGAAAATACTGTCCAGTGCATGACCGGCGATTTGCGCCAGCGTGGGATAAGTATCCATCCTGTTGCGGCGACCTGCTTCGTCTTCGACGTGCCATGCGCCCATCAACATCACCTTGTCGGCGCCCAGATGCAGCGCGGAGCTGATGGGAGCAATCTGCCGCATGGATCCGTCGCCGAAATACTCGCGATGGATATGCACGGCGGGAAACAGAAAGGGAATGGCGGAGGACGCCATCAGATGCTCGATACCGATCTTGGTCTCCATGCCCAGGCGGCGCGTGCGCTTCCACGGCTTGATGCCCGGTACACCCTGATAGAACGTAACCGAATGCCCGGAGCCATAACCCGAAGCGGTGACGCTCAACGCGTGCAGTGCGCCGGCGTCGATATTCTCCTGGATTTTTTCGCAGGGCAGCGTTTGTTCCAGAAAGGTGACCAATGGCGCATTGTCCAGCAGGGAAATCCGGTTCAGGCGGTTGATCCCGAGCAGGCTCAGCAACAGCCCGGACACCCAGCGCATACTATTGGCAAAAACACCCAGCACATCGGAACGGTAGATGTCGCTCACATGCGAGTTGGTCCAGATGCCGAGCAGGTATTTCACGCCCTTGCGAAAATGTTGCGCGTTCACCGCCAATGTCACCGCATTCAACGCACCGGCGGACGTGCCGCAGATAACCTGAAACGGGGAATGCACGCGACGCGGCAACAATTCGGCGACAGCCTTGAGTACGCCAACCTGATAGGCTGCGCGCGCACCGCCGCCGGTGAGGATGAGTCCGATCTTGGGTGGAGTCTGGCTCATGATTCTTCCCGTGCTTTACACTTCATCCGGCTCCGCACGCACCGACTCCAGTGCATCTCTCAGCGTTTCCTCGGGCAGGGCATTCAGCGTCTCGGACAACATCTCCGCCGCTTCCACGGCATTCGGCTGCAACTTGGAAGCATCCGCATTCGCCACCAATACCGCCGCCGCACCCACCACCTTGAGCAGACGTGCGCGCTCGTTCATCAACATCTCGATTTCCTGGCTGAGTAATTCAATTTCACGCTTGTTCATTCTGTCTCCTGATGGGTATTAACGTCAGCCACTGCGACGCCTTTCGCGTTTGACGGCTTCCTCCCGCACTCAGTTGCTTGTTCTAGATGCAACTGCATTTGTGCCTGAAGTAGAGTCATGTTTTGATTATAACGTAGCACCCTGATTCCTCCCGAAGGATAAACATTTCCCGAAAACATATGGCAGCACTGCCAATGTCCGGATTTTGTTAGAATGCTGCCCCTTTTTGATCCAATGCCTGATCCATGAACCCAATTACGCTGAGCGGCGGCGAACACGCCGTATTGCTGATTCACGGCCTGCAAAGCAGTCCGGCCGAACTGTTGCCGCTGGCCAAGCGTCTGCAGCAGGCCGGGTATACCGTGCATTTGCCGCACATCGCGGGTTATGGATTCGAGCACGGCGATACGCCGCGCTCGGTCAAACATTGGCAGGATTGGCATGCGAAAGCACTGGAAGAATTCCGGACACTCAAACAACAGTACAAAACCGTTGCTGTCGGCGGACTATGCATAGGCGCAACCCTGTCACTCAGCATAGCCGCCGAACTGGGAGACGAGGTCAGTGCACTGACGCTGCTCTCCAGCACACTGTGGTACGACGGCTGGGCCATGCCCTGGTATCGCCCCTTCCGTTACCTGGGCTACGTCTGGCCCATTCGTTACTGGTACACCTACAAGGAGCGCGAGCCCTTTGGCCTGAAGAACCACCAATTGCGTCGCTGGGTTGCGCGTGAAATGGCGCACAAGGATGCTTCCATGGTCGGCGCCAGCCGCCTGAACCTGCCTGCCATACAGGAAGCAGAACGCCTGATCGCTTCGGTAAAAAAATCGCTGCCGCGCGTCACCGCCCCCGCCATCATTATCCATGCCGAAGAAGACGAAGTGACGTCACCGCGCAGTCCCCGCTATATTGCCCAAAACATTGGTTCAAAATGCGTGGAAAGCGTGATGCTGCACAATAGTTACCACATGATCACTGTGGACAATGACCGGGAACAGGTGGCGATAGACACCATCCGGTTTTTCGACAACGCGCGCGCCCAAGCAAGTATCTGTTAAAACTCGGCTTCTGCTATAATCAAGGCTGTTTTCATTTTAGAAGCAAGCAATTATGAGCTCCCTCAAAACAATACAAGACATGATGGTCAAGCAATT
>CAYOJU010000182.1:0-5212 GCA_964404355.1 uncultured Sideroxydans sp.
ACAAAACAAAAGGGACGAGCCACACATCAGAAAAAGCTAAGGAGCGAAACATGAATTTGCTTATGGAAAACACCGCAACTAACAGCATCCATAGTTATTCCAGTGCTAGCGAGCCAAAACAGGCTGGTGAAAACTCAATCATGCGATATTCATCCCCGATGCTGGCGCTGGACTCAGACGGCTTTATTCAGGAATGCGGCGAATTCATTGAGGCAATATTCGGTTATCGCCCGCATGAACTGGTTTGGCAACATATCTCCTGCCTGTTTCCGCACTTTTCTGATGTGGCCTTGATGCAAGGGGATAGACTGAACCCCTTGCTTAATTATCTTTGCCATTGCGACCACATCTTTGAAGCGATAAACAGGCAAGGTGAGGTTGTTATCTGCAATCTGAATTTCTTCCTTGTTGAAAACAAAGGAGTGGCAAGCCTGCGGATGATCGTGCGTCCGGTTGCCATCGCAAAATAATGGCGGTCGCTTGCTCGAGGATTGTCCTGGCCGACGCGCTCAAGATATACCTGCTCGAATGATAGCTTTGTGTCGCCTCGTCCCGCGTACCCGGCGAAAGACTGAGTTGTCGCCATTGAACTTATTGAACCCGTATCAACTCGTATATCAACAAGACTGATTCAGTTTCAATAACAACAGCAATAGTGCTGTTATGAATTGAAGCAATAGTGTTGAGGAGTCTGATATGGCCAACACAGTTCATACTGATGGAAAGACCGGAAGCGTCACCGAGCGCAGGCTGGTCGATGCCGCGCTGGAATTAACTGAGTCGATATACCGTTCCTTCTTCGAAAATGCCCCGGTCGGCATGGTCATCACCGACAGTGAGAGTTACTACCTCAATGCCAACGCGTGCGCGTGCACGATGCTTGGTTATACACATGAGGAGCTTGTCGGTTTGCACGCATCAAATATTGTTACGCTGGTGGAGGCGGGATCTGCGGTGCTCACCTTGCGTGGTACCAAAGAAAATCGAATTACCTCACGTGAATGGCAGTTCCGCCGCAAAGACGGGTCTGTCTTTTCTGCCGAAGTAATGACCGCCATGATGCCTGACGGCAAGCTGGTGGGCATCATCCATGACGTCACCGAGCGCCAACAGGTGGAGGTGTATCTAAGCCGGCTGGCCGCGATAGTTGAATCCTCGGACGATGCGATTCTTAGCAAGGACTTGAACGGGAACATCACCAGCTGGAATCAAGCTGCAGAGAAGATCTACGGCTATACCGCCGACGAAATGCTGGGCACGTCCATCACGCGTTTGATTCCTGCCGACCGGCAAGCCGAAGAAGAACAGATTCTGGCGCGGCTCAGGCGCGGCGAAAAGCTGGAACATTTTGAAACGGTCAGACAAACCAAAGACAAGCGGCTGATCGATGTTTCAATCACTACGTCCCCCATCAGGGATGCCAGTGGCAAGCTCGTCGGAGCGTCGAAGATCGCGCGCGACATCACAGAGCGAAAGAAAGCACTCATGGTTGCGAACCGGCTGGCCGCGATCGTTGATTCATCGGACGATGCCATCATTGGCAAAGACCTGAGCGGCATTGTCACCAGCTGGAACCATGGCGCCGAGAAAATTTTCGGTTACACGGCTGCCGAAATGGTGGGTAACTCCGTGTCACGCCTTATTCCCGAGGACAGGCTGGCGGAAGAAGAGCAAATCCTGGCAAGACTCAGGCGCGGTGAAAAGCTGGAGCACTTTGAAACGCTGCGACTGGCCAAAAACAAGCGGCTGATTGACGTTTCGATCACGACATCGCCGATCAGGGATGCCAAGGGAAATATCGTCGGCGCATCGAAAATATTGCGCGACATCAAAACACTGAAGGATCGCGAGCGTGAGGTTGCCAGGAAAACGCAGCTATACGCTGCGCTTAGCCAGTGCAACCAGGCTATCGTGCACTGCACCAGCGCGGACGAGTTGTTGCCGATTATCTGCCGCGATGCGGTCGATTTCGGCGGCATGAAAATGGGCTGGATCGGCATGTTCGATGGCGTGACCAAGTTGATCAAGCGTGTGGCTTCATTCGGCGAGGGTGTCGAACTGCTGGAAGGAATTGAAATATCGGTAAACCCGGACAGCCCAACCGCCAACGGGCCGACCGTCACTGCATACCTCACCGGGCAACCAGTATGGTGCCAGGATTTTCAGCACGATCCGACCACCGCAGTGTGGCATGAGCGCTCGGCAGAATATGGCTTCAAGGCCTCGGCCTCGCTGCCGCTGGACATTGGCGGCAGCACAGTGGGTGTGTTCAATATTTACGCCGACAGGGTAAACGCCTTTGACCATGAGGCGCAGAAGCTGCTGCTCGAAATGGCGATGGACGTCAGTTTCGCGCTGAATCGTTTCCACAACGAAGCCGAACGCAAGAAAGAGCAAAGCCAGCTGTTCTATCTCGCCAATTTCGATGCGCTCACCGGACTGCCCAACCGCGTCCAGTTGGCTGAGCACTTCAAGTACGCGCTCAGCCTGGTGAAACGCGGCAACGAGCATCTGGCCGTGATCTTCGTTGACGTCGACCGCTTCAAGAACATCAACGACTCGCTTGGCCACAGCATTGGCGATGCATTCCTGATTGCAGTCGCCAAGCGTATCCAAACGGTTCTGCGCGAGGAAGACACGGCATCCCGGCTGGGGGGCGATGAATTCATTTTGACCTTGCCTGGGTGCGATGCGAGGGGCGCAGTGCAGGTGGCGCAGAAGCTATGCAAACTTATCGCCGAGCCATACCAGATTGCACAACACAATTTGCATGCGACCGCATCAGTAGGGATTGCAATCTATCCGGATGACGGTGCCGATCTGGATACGCTTTCCAGGAATGCCGACACTGCCATGTATCGGGTCAAACAAGAGGGGCGTGACGGCTATCGGCTGTTTACCTCCGAGATGCAGGCGCGCGTGACACGCAATGTGCAACTGATCAACGGCATGCGACAAGCCATTGATCTGGACCAGTTCAAATTGCATTACCAGCCGCAAATATCCATACACGACGGGCACATCATCGGGTTCGAGGCTCTGCTGCGCTGGAAGCATCCGGTACTGGGCGATGTGCCGCCGGCGGAATTTATCCCAGTGGCCGAAGAAAGCGGGCTGATGTTGCCGATAGGGGAATGGGTGATGCGGCAAGCCGTACAGCAACTGAAACGATGGCTGGATCACGGCCACCCGAACTTGGTCATAGCGGTCAACCTGTCAGCCGTGCAGTTCCGTCATCCCAGTTTGACAAACATGGTGGGCGGCATTATCAAAGCTGCACAACTGCCTCCAGAATGTCTCGAACTGGAACTGACCGAGGGCGCCATGATGCAAGACCCGTATGAGGCTGTCTCGGTCATGAATCATCTGCACGATCGGGGCATACGCATGTCACTGGATGATTTCGGTACCGGTTATTCGTCGCTGAGCTACTTGAAGAAATTCAAGTTGCACAAACTCAAGATCGACCAGTCGTTTGTGCGTGACATCGGCACCGACGCGGACGACATGGCCATCGTGTCGGCGATCATCAGCATGTCCAAAAATCTCGGTCTGCAGACCATCGCCGAAGGCGTGGAAACGACAGACCAGCTGGACTATTTGCGCGATAACGGTTGCGACGAAGCGCAGGGCTTCCACTTCAGCGAAGCGATACCGGCAAAACAGCTGGAGGAATATCTGGTTGCAAACAATGCTTGATCGTCAATTCCCGTGATTTTGCATCCTTGGTGTTGCAGAACAGTTTACCTGCCGACAGGCAACACGAACCGAAAGGAGCTTCAAAATGAAAAATTCTCTCAAGTTCAGGATGGCGATATTTGTTGTACTGACAAGCCTGCTATCAGGCTGCTTCTTTCCGGGTGATGGCTGGGACCATGAGGGCGGCCGAGGCGGTGACCGAGGACATGAACACGGTGATCGTGGCGGCGACCGCGGTGGTGATCACGGCGATCGTCGGTAAGCGTGGTCACAAGTCACGTCAGGTACCAACAATGTTGCGTGGAATGATTTCAGGCTCAGGAATTTTGGGTTGGCTACGAAAGCAATGCGATGTCTACCGAGACTAGTATGAATGTGGTCTATCTTAAAACCGCCAAGGCAGAACGCGGGGGCACCAAACTTTCGAATGAGCTAAAACGCGTGTTGTCCGTCATTGACGGCCGATCCAGATCCTGCGATTTGGCCAAGCGCGCGGCGCCCAGTCTGCGAAAAATGTGGAGCGAGCTTATTAATGAATTATTGAAGGAGGGTTACATTGTTTCCAACCCACGAGCCAATATCGAACCGAAGGACAGGTCAGTGCCAAAATCTGGAGCCGCCGCATCTGCGAACGATTTGGCCCGCCGAAAGCTGTTGGCGGCTGAGCGGGTAATAGCCGCACTGGAAACTGCCGCGGCAGCAGACAAGGCAAGGTCGGATATCGAGACTGAACGGGTAATAGCCGCACTGGAAACCGCCGCGGCAGCGGACAAAGCAAATTGGGATATCGAGGCGAAGGCCAGCGCTAAGGCTAAACAGAAGAACGACGTGATTTCCCAAAGCTCATCTACCGCGGCGGGGGACAAGACAAAATCGGATTCCGAGGCAAAGGCCGAAACAGCCGCACGTACCGCTGAACTGAAGACTTTCTTTGCGGCCGCCAAGGAAAAGGCCGCGGCTGAGATAAAGCAAGAACAGGAAGCAGCGCGTGCTCGTGCCGAACTGCAGGCTGTTGCTACCGCCAAGGGAAAGCTGGATACAGAGGCAAGGCCCAACGCCGGGGTTAAGAAAATGGAGCAGGAAAATGCGCGCACCTTTGCTCAATTCGAGACGGCCATCCGCGCTGCGAAAACCCGGTCGCACATCGAAGAAGAACCCAAATTCGAACTGAAATCAAAACACGAAATGCATGCGAACGATGTGTTCCGTTTGCGCGATTTGGAAATCGAGAATGATGCTCTGAAGCATGTGCTGGTGGAGGCGTATGTGGAAATTGCGGCTCTTAAGGCCAGGTTAGTGATAAAGCCCTGAGTTCACCAAGCCAAGGCTGCTTGCAAAACGAATTCAAATGCACTTCCCTTTATTGCAATTGCAGTGGCCTTACCCCATTGTGATAATTACTTTTCCACTGGCATGACCCGCTTCAACATAGCGTATCGCCTCAGCCACCTCGATCAGCGGGTAACGTCTATCGATAACCGGTTTGATCTTGCCGGATTCCAGAAGCTCCTTT
>CAYOJU010000183.1:0-5096 GCA_964404355.1 uncultured Sideroxydans sp.
CCCGAATACGACCCGCATACCTTGTTCAGCGAATATTCGCGCGACCTGGCGCGCGGGCTGAACATCCACCTGCCGGAGAATTATTTCTACGACAACGACCCGCGAAAGTCGGTGCATGTACGCTGGCGCAGCCATGCCAACCTGCTGTTCGCAAACTGGCTCAACTACTACGTGTATCAGGCGACTTCGTAAGTCCGGTTATATTCAATCCGGTGCTATCGATAGAAAAAGGAATTCGTTCACGCAGGCAGCCTGTCCGCATAAGATGAGTCCTGCATCATTGCAACACCCGCCGGATTAACCGACAACTTTCCGGGGCGGAATACAAATACCGGCTAAAGCGTGCTCGCCCCATACCCTCTGGAGCCGGCTGCGCCGGATAACCAGAGGGCAAGGAGCGATCATGTTGAACATCACCGTTTTAACCACAGCAGAAACTTCCCGCATTCCGTTACTGCACGAAGCCTTGCAGGCATACGAACGCCGTTTCGGCGCAGCGCCCGAGTGGCTGGATGATCTTTCAACAGGAAGAGTGCTGTCGCTCGTTCAACAGGCACTGCAACGCGGAGTGCCGTTAATCGCGGCGGAACTGCTGCACTGAGTTGGAACGCCCCTGTAGGTTGGGTGGAGCGTAGCGATACCCAACATGTGAAGTTATCGATGGGTATCGCTTTGCTCAACCCATCCTACATTTGAATTTGCGCTTCCTTTATCTTGCTGTGTCATAAACAATCCCCTAGTCCCTTCCCCCTTGCAGGGGGAAGGTTAGGATGTGGGTAGAGTTTTGGATCGGTATAGTGTCTACCCCCACCCTGGCCCTCCCCCTGCAGGGGGGAGGGAATGCTGCTCCGTGTTTATGACACAGCAAGATCAAGCCTTTTCCAAAAAACCACCCGCCCGGAACGTCAACACCAGCGTATCGCGATGCCCGCCTTCTGCTATCGGCTGGATGGGGGTGGATTCGTGGATGACCTTCTGGTCGTCCAGCAGCAACAGCGTCCATTTTTCGGTGAGCGTAAAACGCTGGCCATGGCGCCCGTTGAATTCAAAAATGCGGCTCTCTCCGCCGCGGATATTCTCGCGTCCGGCAAACAGGATGCAGACAAAATCCGTACCGTCGCGATGCGCACCCTCCGGTGTCGGACGTCCGATGCCGTCGGTAGTGTCGATGCGGAACTGGTGCGCCTCCACATGCCAGGGCTGCTCGCCTTTGATGGCGGAACAGACGTGCGCGATGGACTGAATAAGTTTCTTCAGCACGGGACTTGCTACGACCTCTGGGTTCATCGGCTCGAACATGCGCAGCATGCCACCGTGCAGCGCGTTGTATTCCAATGGCTGGTAATGCGCGCGATGGGGAACCTGTTTGACATCCGTGCCGGTCACGATAAAGCTGGAATGACGGCGGCGGCGATAATGCCCGCCGTCTTTAAGAAAGTTATCCGGCGGCAGATCATCCCAGTCCGGTTTCAGGGCATCCAGCGCAAACAGGCGAATACCAAGAAAAGTAGCCAGCCCTGACGGGCTTAACACACCAAAGCCCTGGGTTTTTACGGAGTCAGCAAGATGGGAGGGATCGGTATAAGTTGGAGCGAGATTTGCGGTAGTCATGTAAGTTGTTCAATTCAAGTTAGTGCAACACACCTCCTGTTGCGAGGCTGTGGCGCGAGTTTCTGCTGTATATCACCGGAAGCCTTAAGCGCTTGGCCTCCTTCTTCACCTTGGAAGACAAACTGTGATTCACGTAGTTTACCAGCACCACGACCAGCTCGATATTGCGCGGGATCAAATTGTACTTTTCGACGTGCTTGCGCCCCGACCAATGCGTCACCGTTTGAATGCCCTGCGCAAGCAGTTCCTGCCTGAGCGATTCGATATTGTCTCCACCGACGACCAATGCTGCCATGTTGCTCTCCATCTGCAATGTTGATTTGATACAGATATTAGAGGGAGGCGAACCGTATGTGAACGAAGCATTTGCGCTTAGCTTATGCTTGTCGGGTATAACAAAGGATGCCCTGGACGAGTGGTCAAAACAGTTTGAGTCCGGTACATTGCAAGCTCCTTACCTGCAAATATATACATGGCACGCCGTAAGCACTACCACGTCTACGTAATTGAACTGTCGAAAGACGTTTTGCTTGAAGGCCGCTTCAAACGCTGCAACCCCGGCTATATTCCCGGCAAACCCTGCGTCTACGTCGGCATGACCGGACTGGATCCCGATGTGCGTTTCGACAAACACAAGGCAGGCATCCAGTCCAATCGCTATGTGAAAGACTACGGACTGCGCTTATTGCCGGATCTCTACGAGGCATTCAATCCGATGAGCTATGACGAAGCGCGCGACAAGGAGGTTGAAGTAGGAATCGATCTGCGGGAAGCGGGATTTGGAGTTTGGCAGGCCTGAACAGTGCGAATAGTCAAAACAATCCGGCTCAGGTACATTCCGGTTTAGGGGGCCGCTATCGGCCATAAGTGATCCTTCGTGAGAGTCTGCTTCACTGCAGGCTGAGTACTAAATTGGGTTCTCTCTATGAGGGTGTATTCGTTGTTTGGTAATGAGATCAGCTAACTTATTCATTGATAGAATGAATACAAAACATAGCTTTTCAGTTTTACTGAATAAAGCTCTTTATCCACAAACTATTTTTGAATAAAAATATGAACAATAATGCCCGCTAAGCACTTTTCCATCATCAAACGTGTTGCTATTCTTTTTGTAACTTTCGTCACACTGCTAGTTAGCGGATGCCTCGGCGGTTGTGGTGGAGGAACTGCAGCTGCGCCACTACAGGTCAAGGTTAGCTCTACCACCTACGCAACAGCTGGTCATCCGTGGGAAGCAATAGTTTCCAGCTCCGGTAGCGTACTCGTTTCGGTGACGGCTGATACAACTACTGCAGGTTCACAAACCGGAGTTCAAGTGTTTGTACCTAATAGCAGCGGCCTACAGCCGTCTTGCGTGAACGCCCTCTCAGCATCTATCTTGGGGTCTCACTCCGCATCAACCTATGTTGCAAACATGAGCTTTTTTCCTGGAGCAACTGATATTGCAGCAGGTATCGGATATCCAGGGGCAATTTTTATCCACATAGCAGATCTTTTAGCGTGCAACTCTCCCTCTGGTTATGTTGTGAGCCAGGGTTCGACTCCCACTGTCAGCGCAGGTACATTGAATGTGGTTATCACATCTGATGGAAATTTCGCTTTCGTATCGAACGAGTATGGCGTGGCGACAAATGCGACTACAAACGGCAATATCGGTATAGTCTCGATCCAGCGCGATATCAATGGAAACATCACGACAGGAACCTTGATAGGGCAAATACCAACAGGCGGAAATGCAATTGCCGGCATGTCACTATCGCCCGATAGCACTCGGCTCTATGTGACCAGTGAAATAGCTGCAGTTGGCACGATAGCAGCGGGTAGTAGTAATGCGGTACTGACCAAATCTGGATGTGTGCAGACGGTGGGAAGCCCCAGCAACATTAATGGATTACTCACCGTAATCGATGTCGCTAAGGCAAAAATATCGCCAGGAACAGGAGCAATCCTAGCCACAGTCGCCGCAGGCTGCTCACCAACACGGATGACAGAAACTGCAAATGGCGCAACTCTATGGTTGTCCGCGCGCGGAGACAATCGCGTTCTCGCTTTCAATACCGCACTGCTGGAATCGAATCCAAATCATGCGCTGCTTGGATATGCTGACACAGGAGGAACTGCGCCAGTTGGTCTCCAACTTTTTCACAATGATCAACTTCTGGCCGTTGCAAATTCAAATCGATTCAACACCGGCGTAGCAAATGCAACCATTCTAAACGTTACATCTCCCGCGTCTGCCAGTGTGGTGCAAACGATCACTACTGGGCTTTTCCCGCGTGAAATAACGGTTGGGCCAGATGATGCGACACTGTACCTAACTAATTATTCCTCTGATACATTTCAATTGATTCAGACAACAGTTTACTGAAGAGGCAATGGCTTTGGTCAGGGTGGACACGTTTCTGCGCCCACGCCGTAACATCGTGTCGAATCAACCGCGTGGGCTAACGATGAAACTGTTGGCTCATCCCACGAACTTCAAACTGATTCCCGTTAGCAAGTGCTTTACGAATGGCCGTTATGCGGCAACTAGATTTCCACATCGACTGACAACTAAGGGTTGCAGTCATTCAAGAAAAAAGCCCCGGCAGAATCTGCCGGGGCTTTTGTTTAACCACCAAATTACCGCAATCACTTGCGCGATAGATTCCTCACCACACCCACCAAGCGATCAATCTCTTCGTACGTGTTGTAAAACGCCAGTGACGGTCGCACGGTCGCTTCAAGTCCGAAGCGGCGCAGGATAGGCTGGGCGCAGTGGTGGCCGGTACGCACGGCGATGCCTTCCTTGTTCAGAGCCTCGCCAACTTCGGTGGTCTGGTATCCTTCCAGCACAAAAGACAGCACGCTGGTTTTGTCCGGTGCGGTACCGATCAGGCGCAGTCCCGGAACGCTGCGTAGTTCTTTCATCGCGTACACCAGCAACTCGTGCTCATAGCGGTTGATGTTATCGATGCCAAGTTTCTGCACGTAATCGATTGCCGCACCCAGACCCACTGCATCGGCGATGTTGCCTGTGCCTGCCTCAAACTTGGCTGGCGCTGGGTGATAGCGCGTTTGCTCGAAGGTAACGTCCTGGATCATGTTGCCGCCGCCTTGCCATGCGGGCATATCCTCCAGCACTTCCGGTTTGCCGTAGAGCGCGCCGATGCCGGTAGGGCCGAATACTTTGTGGCCGGAGAAGACGAAAAAATCGCAATCCAGATACTGCACATCGGCTCGCATATGAGATACAGACTGTGCGCCGTCCAGCAGCACGCGCGCGCCGACACGATGCGCCATCTCGATCATCTGTTTGGCAGGCGTCACGGTACCGAGTGCGTTTGAAACCTGAGTGAACGAAACCAGTTTTGTGCGCGCATTGAGCAGGCGCTCATACTCGCCAAGCAACACCTGACCGTCATCATCCACCGGCGCCACGCGCAGCTTTGCACCGGTTTCGGCACACAGCATCTGCCAGGGCACGATGTTGGCATGATGTTCCA
>CAYOJU010000184.1:0-5088 GCA_964404355.1 uncultured Sideroxydans sp.
GAAACCAGCGAGACCATGTACGAAGCGGGCACCCTGCTCGACGAAGACAAGGTGGAGCATATCGAGTCTCTGGGCGTTGACGAAGTGCGCGTGCGCACTCCGCTGACCTGCGATACGCGCTACGGTCTGTGCGCCAAGTGCTACGGTCGCGATCTGGGCCGCGGCGGTCTGGTGAACGTGGGCGAAGCGGTCGGCGTGATCGCCGCGCAGTCCATCGGCGAACCGGGTACCCAGCTGACCATGCGTACCTTCCACATTGGTGGCGCGGCATCGCGTACCGTGGTGGCCAGCCAGGTCGAAAGCAAGTCCAACGGTCTCATCAAGTACAGCCCGAACATGCGTACCGTAACCACGGCGCGCGGCGAGCTGGTGGTCGTGGCGCGTTCCGGCGAAGTGATGGTGACCGATGACCATGGTCGCGAGCGCGAACGTCACAAGGTGCCTTACGGTGCCAACCTGACCGAACGCGAAGGTGTTTCAGTCAAGGCCGGTGTAATACTGGCGACATGGGATCCGCATACCCGTCCGATCATTACCGAATACGCGGGTCGAGTACGTTTCGAGAACGTGGAAGAAGGCGCTACCGTTGCCAAGCAGATCGACGAAGTGACCGGTCTGTCCACGCTGGTGGTTATCGATCCGAAGCGTTCCACGACCGGCAAGGGCGTGCGTCCGCTGGTGCGTCTGCTGGATGACGCCGGCCACGAGATCAAGATTGCAGGTACGGATACCCCGATCTCGGTGACGTTCCAGGTCGGTTCCATCATTACGGTGGAAGACGGACAACATGTGGGCGTCGGCGATGTGCTGGCACGTATCCCGCAGGAAAGCTCCAAGACGCGCGACATTACCGGCGGTCTGCCGCGTGTTGCTGAACTGTTTGAAGCCCGTTCGCCGAAGGATGCCGGCATGCTGGCAGAAGTTACCGGAACGGCTTCGTTCGGCAAGGAAACCAAGGGCAAACAGCGTCTGGTTATCACCGACACCGCAGGCGAGGCGCATGAGTTCCTGATCACCAAGGACAAGCATGTGCTGGTGCACGATGGTCAGGTGGTGAACCAGGGCGAAATGATTGTGGACGGTCCGGCCGATCCTCACGATATCCTGCGTTTGCTGGGTATCGAAGCGCTGGCGCGTTACATCACCGACGAAGTGCAGGACGTGTACCGCTTGCAAGGCGTGAAGATCAACGACAAGCACATTGAAGTGATCGTGCGTCAGATGCTGCGCCGTATTGCGATCGTTGACGAGGGTGATACCACCTTCATTCCGAAGGAACAGGTGGAACGTGCCGAGATGCTGCAGGAGAACGAGCGCGTGGTTGCACTCGGCAAGGAGCCGGCAACCTTCCAGCACATGTTGCTGGGTATCACCAAGGCATCGTTGTCCACCGATTCGTTCATCTCCGCCGCTTCCTTCCAGGAAACGACGCGCGTGTTGACCGAAGCGGCGATCATGGGCAAGAAGGACGATCTGCGCGGTCTCAAGGAAAACGTCATCGTCGGACGCCTCATTCCGGCCGGTACCGGTTTGGCCTATCACGTGTTGCGTCGCAAGCAGCGTCTGGGGCTGGACGTCGCCGAGGGCGCCGGTTTGGCCGAAGTTGCTGCTGCTGCGGAGGCGCAAGAGGGCGTCTAGTTGCTTGACAGGCATGGGCTTCGTCAATAGAATGCGCGGTCTTTTTAGTCCGCGCATTTCTGTGCAAGTCGGCGCAGAGTAGTCGCAGAGCGGTATTTGAGGTTTAACTCTTAGTTTTTAAACAGTTTTCAGGAAGCGGAAATAACAATGCCAACTATCAACCAGTTAGTGCGCACAGGCCGTACAGCCGAAGTGACCAAGAGCAAGGTGCCGGCTCTCGCGGGTAGTCCTCAAAAACGCGGCGTTTGCACGCGCGTTTACACCACGACACCCAAGAAGCCGAACTCGGCGCTGCGTAAAGTCGCCAAGGTGCGTTTGACCAACGGCTTCGAAGTCATCTCCTATATCGGCGGTGAAGGCCACAACCTGCAGGAGCACAGCGTGGTATTGCTGCGCGGTGGTCGTGTGAAGGACTTGCCGGGTGTGCGTTACCACATGGTGCGCGGCAGCCTGGATACAGCGGGTGTGAAAGATCGTAAACAGTCTCGTTCCAAGTACGGCGCGAAACGCCCGAAAAAAGCGTAATTCAGAAATTAGTCAGATATAACTGAGGTATTGATATGCCAAGACGTAGAGAAGTCCCCAAACGCGAAGTCCTGCCCGATCCAAAGTACGGGAATCAGGATCTTTCCAAGTTCGTCAACGTGCTGATGACTGCCGGCAAGAAGTCGGTTGCCGAGCGCATTCTGTACGGTGCGCTGGAACAAGTCGCGAAGAAGAGTGGCAAGGACCCGATCGAAGTGTTCAATCAGGCGATTTCCAATGCCAAGCCCCAGGTCGAAGTGAAGAGCCGCCGTGTTGGCGGTGCCAACTACCAGGTTCCGGTTGAAGTGCGTCCGTCCCGCCGTATGGCGCTGGCGATGCGCTGGCTGAAGGAATTTGCGCGCAAGCGCGGCGAGAAGTCCATGGGTATGCGCTTGGCGGGTGAACTGATCGATGCTGCTGAAGGTCGCGGCGGCGCAGTCAAGAAGCGCGAAGAAGTCCATCGTATGGCTGATGCCAACAAGGCGTTCTCGCATTTCCGTTTCTAATAAGTACATTAAGCTAGGTAATTTATCGTGGCACGCAAAACACCAATCGAACACTATCGCAACATCGGCATCAGTGCGCACATTGATGCCGGTAAGACAACGACCACCGAGCGCATCCTGTTCTATACGGGTGTAAGCCACAAGATCGGTGAGGTACACGATGGTGCGGCCACGATGGACTGGATGGAGCAGGAACAGGAGCGTGGTATCACCATTACTTCTGCGGCGACCACCTGTTTCTGGAAGGGTATGGACAACTCCTATCCTCAGCATCGTTTCAACATCATTGATACCCCGGGGCACGTGGACTTCACCATTGAGGTGGAGCGTTCCATGCGTGTGCTGGATGGTGCATGCATGGTGTACTGTGCTGTGGGTGGTGTGCAGCCTCAGTCTGAAACGGTTTGGCGTCAGGCGACCAAGTACAAAGTGCCGCGTCTGGCCTTCGTCAACAAGATGGACCGTACCGGCGCGAACTTCTTCAAAGTGGTTACGCAAATGGAAACCCGCCTGAGGGCTACTCCGGTTCCTATCGTGATTCCTATCGGAGCAGAAGAAGGGTTCACCGGCGTTGTCGATCTGATCAAGATGAGAGCGATCATCTGGGATGAAGCTTCCCAGGGGATGAAGTTCGACTACAAAGAGATTCCGGCTGATCTGCTGGCGAGTGCCAAAGAGTGGCGCGCCAAGATGGTCGAGACGGCCGCCGAGGCGTCCGAGGAACTGATGAACCATTATCTCGAAAATGGCGATCTGACCGAAGAAGAAATCATTCTTGGTATTCGCACGCGTACCATCGCCTGTGAAATTCAGCCGATGTTGTGCGGCTCTGCTTTCAAGAACAAGGGTGTGCAGCGCATGCTGGATGCCGTGATCATGTTCCTGCCGTCGCCGGTTGATATTCCGGATGTGACCGGTGAGACCGAAGAAGGTGTTCCAACATCCCGCAAAGCGGATGACAGCGAGAGCTTCTCTGCGCTGGCGTTCAAGCTGATGACTGACCCGTTTGTTGGTCAGCTGACTTTCGTGCGCGTCTATTCCGGCGTGCTGAAGAAGGGTGATACGGTTTACAACCCGATCCGCGGCAAGAAAGAGCGTATCGGTCGTATCGTGCAGATGCACGCAAACGAGCGCAAAGAGGTTGACGAGATTCTGGCGGGCGATATCGCTGCTTGTATCGGTTTGAAAGATGTGACCACCGGCGAATCGCTGTGTGATCCGAACAAGCCGATCATCCTTGAGCGCATGATATTCCCGGAACCGGTGATTCACGTTGCTGTCGAGCCGAAGACCAAGGTCGACCAGGAAAAGATGGGTATTGCGCTGGGACGTTTGGCTGCAGAAGATCCTTCGTTCCGTGTGCGCACCGACGAAGAATCCGGTCAGACCATCATGTCTGGTATGGGTGAGTTGCACCTGGAAATTCTGGTTGACCGCATGAAGCGTGAATTCGGCGTGGAAGCGAACGTAGGTGCCCCGCAAGTGGCCTACCGCGAAGCGATCCGCAAGTCGGTCGAAGTTGAAGGCAAGTATGCCAAGCAGACCGGCGGTCGTGGTCAGTACGGTCACGTGTGGATCAAGATGGAGCCGAACGAAACAGGTAAAGGCTTTGAGTTTATCGACGCGATCAAGGGCGGTACTGTTCCTCGCGAATTCATTCCTGCAGTGGAAAAGGGTTTGCGCGAATCGTTGCCTAACGGTGTTTTGGCCGGCTTCCCGGTTGTGGATGTGAAGGTAACGCTGTTCGACGGTTCTTACCACGATGTGGACTCCAACGAAAACGCCTTCAAGATGGCGGCTTCCATGGCGTTCAAGGACGGTATGCGCAAGGCGAGCCCGGTGCTGCTGGAGCCGATGATGTCGGTGGAGGTGGAAACGCCGGAAGACTACACCGGTACGGTGATGGGCGACTTGTCCTCACGCCGCGGCATGGTGCAAGGCATGGACGATATGGCAGGTGGGGGCAAGACAGTGAAAGCCGAAGTTCCTCTGGCTGAAATGTTCGGTTACTCGACTGCGTTGCGTTCCGCGACCCAGGGCCGTGCAACCTACACTATGGAATTCAAGCACTACACTGAAGCACCCAAGAACGTTGCTGAAGCAGTGATGAGCAGCAAGAAATAACACAGACCAGTTTGGAGAGATAAATCATGGCAAAGAGCAAATTTGAACGTACGAAGCCGCACGTAAACGTAGGCACGATTGGCCACGTTGACCACGGCAAGACCACCTTGACCGCGGCGATCACCATGGTCCTGTCGAAGAAATTTGGCGGCGAAGCCAAAGCCTACGACCAGATCGACGCAGCGCCGGAAGAAAAGGCACGCGGTATTACTATTAATACAGCCCACGTCGAATACGAAACAGCCAACCGCCACTACGCGCACGTTGACTGCCCGGGCCACGCCGACTACGTCAA
>CAYOJU010000185.1:0-5048 GCA_964404355.1 uncultured Sideroxydans sp.
AGAGCGACGGCTACCTGCTCGCCGCCAGCAACCTGATCGGCCGCAACGCCTACGAAGAAAGCGAAGTTGCTGTCTTCCTCGGCGACCTGCTCATGCAGCGCTATCCGGCGCTGGTCAAACAGCGTTACAAATCAGCGGACGACGAAATGGACGGCGTTTCCCTCATCGAAGCCATCGCCAAGCAGCGCGGCTTCCGCATCAGGGGACAGGAGTTCGATCTGGAAAAGGCTGCGATGACCTTGCTGCAGGATTACCGTACGGGAGTACTCGGACGCATCAGCCTGGAAACACCGGCGACGCGGGAAGAGATGTTGAGGACTGCAACACCCAACATAGAAGAAGATACCGACTAACTCCCTTCTCCCGCAGGCGGGAGAAAGGCTGGGGATGAGGGACTGTGGGTATTAAATAGTTCTGTTCATTAGTCAACACCCCTCACCCCACCCCTCTGATGAAAAAACTAGCCATTCGACTAGGCAGTCAAACTACGCCAGCCAAGTCGCTGGTTATCCCGCCTGCGGGAGAGGGAGAGATACCTAAGGCTTGTTGCGCATAAAGTCCGCCACCTTGCCAATCGCTGCAAGCAATTCCTTACGCAGCACTTCATCCTCCACCACATCCTGCAGCGCCTGTGTCATGCACTTCATCCACTGGTCGCGCTCCTTGTCACCAATTGCAAACGGCATGTGGCGCTGGCGCAACTTCGGATGGCCGAATTTTTCCACGAACAATTGCGGACCGTTCATCCAGCCCGAGAGAAACATGAACAGTTTCTCTTCCGATCCTTTCAGGCTTTTCGCATGCATCTTGCGCAGATCCTGTACCTCAGGTGTCGCATCCATGAGTTGATAGAAGCGTTGCACCAGGGCGCGCACCTTCTCCGCCCCGCCGATACGCTCGTAATGCGAACGTGTGTCATTGCTGATTTGCATGATATTTCTTCCTAAAGGTTAAAAAATCGTTATCCCGCAGCCTTGGCGCTCAAGGCGACATATTGGCTGCAAGCCAATATCCACGGTCATCTTCACTTGCATATCTCGCGGATCGCCTTTCGACGGCGCTCCACAGCCTTATGCCAATTCAGCCCAGACAATTCATTCCTTATGGTATGTAACCTCACCGCTCCTCCCCTGACAAGGGGAGGCTGGGAGGGGTTAGAGTTTCGGCAAAAACCCAACCCCCTCTAACTCCCCCTTCTCAGGGGGAGAACAGTGTTGCGGCAGGCAAGCTGAGTCAGACGAAGAACCGTCCACTCATCTCCTCAAGCCCCGCACTCTGCAACACCTCAGTCAATCGCTCCGCCGCCCGCTTGCGCGGCAGCTCCTTGAAACTCGCAATGATAAGCTCGTTCTTCATCGAATGTTCCCAGCCGACCAGCTCGGTCACCGTCACCTGGTAGCCGTGAGCCTCCAATTGCAGACAGCGCAACACATTGGTGAGATGACTGCCGAATTCGCGCGTATGGATGGGATGCCGCCACAACTCGGTCAGCGCATCCTTCGCCAGTTGCCTGCCCTTGTTCTTGCGCAACACCGCCGCCACTTCGGCCTGACAGCACGGCACCAGCACGATGTGCTTCGCCTGCTTCTTCAGCGCAAAATTGATGGCATCGTCAGTCGCCGTATCGCAGGCATGCAGCGCCGTCACCACATCCACTTTGGCAGGCAACTTGTCCGACACGATGGACTCCGCCACTGACAGGTTCAGGAACGACATGCCGCCGAAGCCCAACAGCTGCGCCAGCTCGCGCGAATGCGTAACCAGCTCCTCGCGCGTCTCGATGCCGTAGATGTGGGACGCGTCATTCAACGCCTTGAAAAACAGGTCGAACAGGATGAACCCCAGATATGACTTGCCCGCCCCGTGATCCACCAGCGTGAGCGCGCCCTGCTCCTTCTGTACCGATTGCAACAACGGCTCGATGAACTGGTACAGGTGATACACCTGCTTCAGCTTGCGGCGCGAATCCTGGTTCATCTTGCCGTCGCGCGTCAGGATGTGCAGCGCTTTCAGCAACTCGATGGATTGGCCGGGGCGGATTTCGGGGTATTCGGGGGGCGGTGTTCTTTTCATCTATTTCCTTGTGTGTAGGGTGTCAATAAGCGAAGTGCATTCGCACCGGATGTTTTCATTCGGCGCAATACTGATTACGCCCTACGTGCACTGAAAGTGGAACGTACTTATTTTGATTCGCGATCAATAGATGCCTTCAGAGCCGTATCGTTTGGCATGATCCAGTGGCCCTTGTATGGCACTAACTCCAAACAACTCACCTCCGAATCGCTGCCTTTCGGTACTGGCTCTCGCAGAATGGTTTTGTAAGTTTCACTAACATAGTGGTTCTTATCATTCACACCTTCGACGGTATAGAAGGGTTTCAGCAAGCTCGAAGCAGGCCTACCGACAATGGCGTTGGCTGTTGTGCCGATCAATTCTGGCGGAAGCTCAGCCAAGGTGATGCGCTGCCATTGGTCTTTTTCGTACTTGAACAGTATCTGTGGCGGATTCGGCCTGCCCCACTTGTTGTAGGAAATGCATCCTGCCGGATAGGTGGCGAGATAAGGCACGCCATTCACGATGTCGAATCGGAAATGGTTAAGGCTGTTTTGTTCGGGTACTGAATCACTGAAGTTGTTTCTCCAAGTAATTATTTTGTTTGTGCCGGGCAGTATAAAGGTTACGGTTTCATCTAGTGGTGTGCGTTCAGAGCTATCTAGATAGGCATAACCCGCAAGGTTGTAATTGCGTTCCGAAACGATGATCTGCCCATCATGCAACTTCACTTCCTCCTTCCAACTCATCGTGTGACCAAACAAACCGCCGCAGGCTAGCATGCTCGCACCAAGCATTGCGATCAAAACCAATTTGGCAAGTTGATTCATCATTCTGCATTCTCCTTTTCGCATCATCCACCGCACCTTAACGCGTCTTACTCACTCTTGGCAACGGTGCCAACGCATCCAGAAGCGATTGCGGCAGCGGCGGCAACTGTCCACACATCGCAGCGGCGATCACTTCACCCGCGATGCCCGCAGTAAGCAAGCCGCGCGTGCCGTGCGCCAGGCTGCAATACAGACCCGGCTCGACCTCGCCCACCAACGGTGTCGCGCCCGGCACGGAGCAGCGCACGCCGGCGCGTCCGGCTAACACACTCCCTCCCCCTTCCCTCACCCCAGCCCTCTCCCAGAGGGAGAGGGCTGGGGTGGGGGTAGAAATGTTGGACTCCTGCGACTCTACCCCCATCCTTACCTTCCCCCTGCTTGGGGGAAGGAACTGATTCAATGCCTGGTGCAGCGCCGGCATGTGCGCAGCGATCTTGCCAAGGTTGTCCGCATGATCGACGTCGCGAATATCCAGCGTGTCATCATCGAAAGTATTGGTCGCGCCTGCCACATGCCGACCGTCAACTGCGGGTGCGCAATAGCCTTCGGCGCACAGCACGGCGTGCAGGGATTCGCTTGCTGCTGTCGCGGGCAGGATGCTGATCTGGCCGCGCACGGGTTGCAGCGGGAAGGCGGCGAACTGGCTGAGATTCCTGGCTTGATGACCGCTGCATACAACGACCTGCTCCGCTTCGATGGCAAAGCCTTCGCCGCTGGCACGCCAGCCGGTTGCGGTTCGCTCCAATGCCGTCACTTCGCAACCGAGCCGCTGCACGATAAGCGGATGATCCGCCAGGCGCGCGCAGACTTGCGGCGGGACGACCCATCCACCGCCGGGAAACCACAGCCCGCTATGCGCCATTTGCATGCCGACCAGTTGCGAGGCCGTTGCCGCGTCCACCGCTTGCAGCAGATGCGCGGGCCATTCCTGCGCGGAGAGTTTGGCGATGCGTTTGGCTTCGGCTTCCGTGGCGGCGAGTTGCAGCAGGCCACATTCGGAGCGCAACACCCCGTCAGCCGGCACCGCTTCGTCCAGCAGCGCCAGTGCATGGCCGTAAGCGGCCAGTACGAAACGGTGCAGCGCATTCATGCCTGCACCGAAGCGCGCATGCAGAATGCCGCGCGGGTTGCCGGAGCCTTGTGTAGCAAGTTGTGGGGCACTCTCGATCAGGGTGACGGATATGCCGCGTTGAGCGAGGGCGCGGGCGGCGGCGCATCCTGCGACGCCTCCGCCGATGACTAGAGCGGTACGAGGTGTTTGGTTTGAAGCAGAGATTTGCGTAGAGAGTTCCCTCACCCTCAGTCCCTCTCCCAAGGGGAGACGGATGTGTTGCGCCTCGCTTTTTTCGGAGGAATGCGAACGTTCCCTCTCCCCCTGGGAGAGGGGTAGGGTGAGGGAACCCTCTTGGAGCGACGCATCTCCTTCCACAAGCCGCCCCCTAACCATCTCCCGCTTGCGCCCGAAACCCGGCACCCTTTCCACCGCAAACCCTGCCTGCTGCAAGCCGCGTCGCACCCAGCCAGCGCAGGTGTAGGTCGAAAGCGTTGCGCCGTCGCGCGAAACACGGGCAATGCCCGCCAGCACGGCATCGTTCCACATCTCGGGATTCTTGGCAGGCGAGAAACCGTCGAGGAACCACGCGTCCACGCAGCCACTCGGTAGTTGCGGCAAGGCTTGCTCAACATCTTCCATCGCCAGCGTGAGCCGAACCCGCCCGCCCGCAAAGCTCCAGCGATTCCAGCCCGGCACACGGCGATGCCAACGCGCCAGCAACACTTCAGCTTGCGCGGCCAGCTCCGGCCACAGGGCCAAGGCGGCGCGCAGATCGTCATCGTTCAGGGGGAATTTCTCGACGCTGAAAAAATCCAGGCTCGCACCCGCCGGGGCGACCTGCTCGAACAATTGCCAGACACAGAGAAAATTCAGCCCGGTGCCGAAGCCGGTCTCGCCGATGCAGAAGCTCTCGCCCGCCGTGAGTGCCGTGAAGCGCTCCTCCACGCGGTTGCCTTGCAAAAACACATGGCGCGTCTCTTCCAGACCGGAGTCAGTGGAGAAGTACACATCGCCAAAGCGATCAGAAAATGGTTGTCCGTCTTTCCAGTCAAGCATAAAACCGATCTTCTAAATGATTCCGGCGGGATATACCCGCCGGAATCGACTACATC
>CAYOJU010000186.1:0-5026 GCA_964404355.1 uncultured Sideroxydans sp.
GGGCCTCGCTGGCCGTGGTCGGCACGGCGCTGGTCATTGACAGGCCACTGCGCGATGAGATGCGCCACCACACAGGCGACAACGCCTTCTTGACACAAGTGGAACGCTTCGGCACTCAATATGCCGCTGTCGTTGTTGGCGGCTTCTATCTGGTCGGAACGCTGACCGACGACGAAAATGCCAGGCAAGTCGCGCAAGACAGCATCGCCGCCAGCCTGATCGCCAGCGGCATCATCACTCCCGCCATCAAACTCGTCACCGGACGCAGCCGCCCGCGCGACGAAGTGGGCGTTTATCACTTCAAGCCGTTCAGCAACAGCAATTCCTCTTTTCCTTCCGGCCACACCACGGAAGCGTTTGCCGTCGCCTCGGTGGTCGCCAACCACTACGACGAAACCTGGGTCACCTGCACCTCATATTCCATCGCAAGTCTGGTCGGACTCGCCCGCACCTATCATCGCGCGCACTTCGCTTCTGACGTGGTAGCGGGGGCAATGATAGGCACCTGGGTCGGCAAAAGCGTGGTCGCGCACAATGCCGACTTGCGCTCCGGCAAGCTGGTCTTGCTTCCCGACTTTTCTCAAGGTCTAATCGGCGTACAAATTGTTGGGAGGTTCTGACATGAAATCCGTACTCGTTCCACTGGCACAAGGTAGCGAAGAACTGGAAGCCGTGACCGTCCTCAACATCCTGCGTCGCGCCGGCATTGAAGCTGTAAGTGCCAGCCTGGATGGACATCCGATACGCGGTAGTCGCGGCACAGCGCTGATCCCCGACACCTCGCTGGACGATGCGCTCAAGCGCCGTTTCGACATGGTGGTACTGCCCGGCGGCCAGCCCGGCACCAATAACCTCAAGGCCGATGCGCGCATCATCAAGCTGGTACAGCGCATGGCCGCGGATGATTGCTTTGTCTGTGCCGTCTGTGCGGCACCATCAGTGCTGGCAACGGCGGGATTGCTCGACGGCAAGCACGCCACCAGTTTCCCCGGTTCGCTGGACGCATTCCCCAAAGTCTTGCGCCAGCCGCAAGCCGTGGTTGAGGACGGCAAACTCATCACTTCGCGCGGCCCGGGCACCGCAATGGATTTCGCACTGACGCTGGTGGAACGCCTGGTGGGAAAAGCGAAACGCGACGAGGTCGAAGCCGGGCTGGTGCGGTGATTTCGCTGCCAGTGAAACTTCCCCCCTCGGTTCTCGCGCTATTGCTGCAATCTGCAGCAATCGTGCTCGCCATACTTGGCCTGCGCCTGCTTGATCTACACCTTGCCCCCTTCATCTTCGCGCTGCTATGTGGCTCTCTGGCCGCCGTTTTCAGCCGCATCGCGGGTCTGGCGCGCTGGTGGCTGGTTATCCAGTTCCTCTTCGCCCCTGCACTGGTGCTGATGCTGGCGCTGAACATCCCGCCCGGCTTCTTCCTCGCCGCTTTCCTCGTCATGCTGGTGGTTTACTGGAGCACTTTCCGCACCCAGGTGCCGCTATACCTTTCCAGCGACAAGGTGTGGCAGGCATTGGCCGGCAGACTCCCGGCCGAACAGCCATTTACCCTGGTCGATCTCGGCTCCGGCATCGGCGGTGTGCTGACTTATCTCGCCCGGGCCCGCCCGCAAGGCCGCTATCACGGCATTGAAAGCGCACCGTTCCCTTTCCTGTGGAGCTGGCTACGCATCAAGTTCGGCGGCTTCCGCAACTGTACGGTGCGTTGGGGAAGCTTCTGGAACGATGGCCTGGAACAATACGACGTGGTGTTCGCTTACCTGTCGCCCGTACCCATGGAGGCGCTTTGGCAAAAGGCGAAAAAGGAAATGCGCCCCGGCAGCCTGTTCATCAGCAATACCTTTGCCGTGCCCGACCAGCCGCCGCAAGAAACGCTCACCGTTGAGGATATGCATCATTCGACGCTATATTTGTGGCGCATGTAAACCCCTGCGGCTTGCCCCCTGAATTCGCCGCTTTAGGGCGCCTCGAATAATTCAAAGTTCTAAGCAAGACAAGGCGCGAGCAAAAAATTACGACGCAGCATATGTGCGATATGTAAGGAGTAATTTTTTGTGAGTAACGCAGTATTGCGACGAAATTTGGATTATTCGAGGTGCCCTTAAGCGACTCTTAAGCTTGTCTCCGTATCCTGCACGCGTCGCAATGCTACCAAGGAGATGAAAAATGATTCGAGCCATTCATGTAGTTATTTTTGTGTTCGTAGCCGGCGCCGGATTGATGTCGCTTTCCGCCTCGGCACAAACGCCCAACGAAGTACTGACAGCAATCAAGAACGAGGCCAAGAATTCCAATCCCGCTTTTCAGGGATTCTCGGCCGAGCGCGGTGCAAATTTCTTCAAGCAAAAGCACGCGAATGAATTGAGCTGCACGTCCTGCCATACCGACAATCCAGCCACAGCGGGCAAGCACGCCAAAACCGGCAAAATCATCAAGGCAATGGCTCCTGCCGCAAATGCCGAACGCTTTACCGATTCTGCAAAAGTGGAAAAATGGTTCAAGCGCAATTGCAACGATGTGCTGGATCGCGCCTGCACACCGCAGGAAAAAGGCGATGTGATTACCTATCTGTTCACCGTAAAGGGTTAAGGAGACTGTCATGCTGTTCGATTCAAAAAATGTACTGCGAGTGTTTGCGGCAGTCTTGTTACTGACGGGCGGATTGATATCGGTCGCCCACGCCGAGGATGACGATGATGATGAACACATGCCTGCCGCCAAGAATGTCGCGTGGCAAACCGAATGTGGCTCCTGTCACGTGGCCTTTCCGCCGCGTCTGCTTCCCGCCGAATCATGGCGCGCCGTGATGTCCGGACTGGACAAACACTTTGGCAGCAATGCCGGCCTGGATCCCGCGGCAGCCAAGGAAATCGGTGCTTTCCTGCAAAAGAATGCAGGCAGCAACCGGCACACATCGTCTGGCAAACCTGTCTTGCGCATCACCGAGACACGCTGGTTCGTGCGCGAACACGACGAAGTACCGGATCGCGTCTGGAAGAACCCGAAAGTTAAAAGCGCATCCAATTGTGCGGCCTGTCACACCGGGGCCGAAAGTGGCAATTTCAATGAGCACGGCATCAGAATTCCAAAGTAAGATGCTGCTAAACAAAACGGCGGGCTGACAAACAATAATATGCGCATATTGGTGATCGAAGATGATGCCCTGCTGGGCGATGCGATCCAGGCCGGCTTGAAACAGGCTGGCTATGCCGTGGACTGGATGAAGGACGGCGTGTCTGCCGACCAGGCACTCAGTACAGAGCCCTATGCTGCAGCAGTACTGGATCTGGGATTGCCGCGCATGTCCGGCCTGGAAGTATTGCGACGCCTGCGCAGCCGCAATGTCCCGATCCCCGTGCTGATCCTGACGGCGATGGATACTGTGGAGGATCGCATCAAGGGATTGGATGCCGGTGCTGATGACTATCTGGTCAAACCATTCGACATGGGCGAACTCGCCGCCCGCCTGCGTGCGCTTGTTCGCCGCGCCAGCGGCAAGCCGGCACCTGCGCTTCACGTTGCGGGTGTAGAGCTGGAACCAGCCGCTCACCGTGTAATTTTCCGCGACAACATCATCGAGCTTCCCGCCAAGGAATTTGCCGTGCTGCATGCTTTGATGCTCGACGCGGGAAAAGTCCTGTCGCGTACGCAAATCGAAGAACAGCTCTATGCCTGGGGCGAGGAAGTCGAGAGCAACGCGGTCGAGGTCTATATCCACCATTTGCGCCGCAAGCTTTTTCCGGAGCTGATCGAAACCATCCGCGGCGTGGGCTATTTAATACCCAATGACAAAAATGTCTGAAATACACAAACCTGGTTCGTTAAAACACCGCTTGCTGGGTCTGGCCTTGATCACCGTTGTCGCGGTATGGATAGGTGCGGCAGCCTTTACCTATTTCGATGCGCGCGAAGAATTCGGCGAGATACTGGACGCGCAGATTGCCCAATCGGCCGAACTGCTGGTGGCGCAGACTTCACATGACCTGGATGAGGTCGAAACCGAGCATATCCCTTTGCCGCACAAATATTCCCGCCGTGTCGTATTTCAAGTGTGGGAAGAGGGACGCGTACTGCGACTGCATTCCGCCAATGCGCCGGAGCAACCCTTGGCAGGTCGCGAACAAGGCTTCAGCGACAAGATCATCGACGGACATCGTTGGCGCGTATTTACCACATGGGACGAGTCCGGCAGGAATTTGGTCCATGTGGCCGAGCTGACGAAAGACCTCGACGAGCTGACCCGAGACATCGCTGGCAACCTGCTCAAGCCGCTATGGTTCTCGCTTCCGTTACTGGCGTTCCTGCTGTGGCTAGTCGTGACCCGCAGCTTGCGCCCGCTTGACAGGCTTGCCAATGAAGTGGCACTACGCGAACCGGCCAACCTTGCGCCACTGGATGCCGGAGCGGCACCGCGCGAGGTGCTGCCTTTAATCGAGCGGCTTAACCACTTGTTCGTCCGCATTGATGAATCCCTGCAGAAAGAACGCCGATTTACCGCCGATGCAGCGCATGAACTGCGCACCCCTGTGGCAGGTATCAGGGCACAGGCCCAGGTTGCACGCGCCGCAACCAGCGAGAGCGAACGCATTCGCGCGCTCGACAACGCAATCCTCGGTTGCGACCGGGCCGCCCACCTGATCGATCAGTTGCTCACCCTTGCCCGCATCGACACCCTGGGTGACGAAACAACCGAGCCATGCCAGCTCAGATCACTTGCTGCAGAAGTGATAGCCTCGCTGGCGCCGACCGCACTAAGCCGGGACGTGCGTCTTGAATTGACAGGAGGCGAAGAAGTTTCGGTACGTGGCAATCCGATGTTGCTGCGAATACTGTTGCGCAACCTGATCGACAATGCCGCGCGCCATACCCCGCCCGAAACTTCAGTCCGTATTGATGTTACCGAAAAGCAGGGACAGATTAGTCTGTCGGTAAGCGACAACGGCCCCGGTATTCCTCCCTCGGAACTGGATAAGTTGGGAGAACGGTTCTACCGCCCCTTGGGCACCAGTGCCAGCGGAAGCGGATTAGG
>CAYOJU010000187.1:0-4892 GCA_964404355.1 uncultured Sideroxydans sp.
ATCACCGGCTTTGCCCAGATGAGCTTCCAGCCCAACAGCGGCGCGGCGGGTGAATACGCCGGACTGCTGGTGATCCAGGCGTATCACCGTTCCCGCGGCGAAGCCCATCGCAACGTGGTACTGATCCCCTCTTCCGCGCACGGCACCAATCCGGCTAGCGCGGCGATGGCCGGGCTCGACATCGTGGTGGTGAAGTGCGACAGCAAGGGCAACATCGACGTGGGCGATCTGCGCGCCAAGGCGGAAGAACACAAGGCCAACCTGTCCTGCCTGATGGTGACCTACCCCAGCACGCATGGCGTGTATGAGGAATCGATCCGCGACATCACCGCGATCATCCACGCCAACGGCGGCCAGGTGTACATGGACGGCGCCAACATGAACGCGCAAGTTGGCCTCACCAGCCCCGGTAACATCGGCGCGGACGTGTGCCACCTCAACTTGCACAAGACCTTCGCCATTCCGCACGGCGGCGGCGGACCGGGCGCTGGCCCCATCGGCGTGGCGGAACACCTGACGCCATTTCTGCCCTCGCATCCGGTGGTCAAGGTCGGCGGTGCGCAGGGCATCCACGCGGTCTCCGCTGCACCCTATGGCAGCGCGCTGATCCTGCTGATCTCTTATGCCTACATCAAGATGATGGGCGGCAAGGGACTTGCCGAAGCAACGAAAATGGCGATCCTGAATGCCAACTACATCAAGGAATCGCTGAAGGATCACTACGCCACGCTGTTCAGCGGCAGCAACGGTCGTTGTGCGCATGAGATGATTCTTGACTGCCGTGAATGGAAGAAAGATGGCGTGGAAGTGACGGATATCGCCAAACGCCTGATGGACTTCGGCTTCCATGCGCCGACCACCTCCTTCCCGGTGGTGGATACGCTGATGGTGGAGCCGACCGAGAGCGAATCCAGGGCAGAACTGGACCGCTTCTGCGAGGCGATGATCGCGATCCGCGGCGAAATCGACGAGGTGATCAGCGGCAAGGTCGACAAGAAGGACAACATCCTCAAGCACGCGCCGCATACCGCAAAGTCGGTGTGCGCCAACGAGTGGTCGCGTCCCTACTCGCGCGAACAGGCTGCGTATCCATTGCAATGGGTACGCGACAACAAGTTCTGGCCCGCCGTGGCACGCGTGGATAACGTCTACGGCGACAAGAATCTGGTGTGTTCCTGCTAGTAGGTTTTCACCCACTCCAAGTAAGGATTTTCAGCACTTTCCCGGATGAAGCAGCTGTTTCATCCGGGATGTCATTCCCTTGAAAAACTTTAACTGCAACCCCATGTCGAAAAGGCATAATGCATCTCGACTGGTACTGCTTTACACGAGCTTGAAACAGAAGGTTCTCTGCACAATGCCTCAACCCAACCGGCGCACCGGTTCTCAACCAACCTAAGGAGACACAACATGGCCAAAGACAATAATGAAAAATCCGCCACCACCCTGGGCGGTGCACCCGTCACCTTGTTCGGTACTTTTCCGGCTGTGGGCCAGCAGGCCCCGGATTTCACACTGGTGGACAAAGACCTGAAAGATGTGTCGCTGCAAAGTTTCGCCGGCAAGCGCAAGGTGCTGAACATCGTGCCCAGCCTGGACACCGCCGTGTGCGCCACTTCCACGCGAAAATTCAACGAAGCGGCAAGCAAGTTGAACAATACCGTGGTGCTGGTGATATCTGCCGATTTGCCTTTCGCCATGAGCCGCTTTTGCGTGGCCGAAGGACTGGAAAACGTGGTCACCCTGTCCCTGATGCGCGGCCGCGATTTCATGCGCAACTATGGTGTGAAGATCGCCGATACCCCGCTGGCGGGCGTAACCGCCCGTGCCGTGCTGGTGCTGGACGACAAGGACCGCATTATTCACGCCGAGCTGGTAGACGACATCAAGCACGAGCCGAACTACGACGCGGCGTTGGCGGTATTGCGCTGAAAATAGCCGGGCACCATGAGTGATCCTGCCGCTACGGGAAAGAAATCGCGTCCCGAAAACCTGCTGTTCCACTCTCGCATCGAGATCTGCCGCATCATGCAATTGCTGGCAACGGAACACAGCCCCGTAACGGCAGAAATCATGAACGGGCATCCGTTCTCTTCGCACATTCTTTCTGTCGATGTTGGTGCCAATCGTTTTGCAATCGCCTATAGCACGCATAAAGCGATCAACGCCATGGTGCTCAAATCACCTTCGGTGGAGTTCACCGCCACCGACCACCAGGCCCTGAACTTCACCTTTGCAGCGACCGCTCCGGAGGAAACACTGATCGATGGCGAGCACGCGATCCAGTTTACCCTGCCAAAATCGCTGCTTCTGCATAATCGCCGCGAATACAAGCGCAACCTTCTGGATGACAGCCTGTCGCTGCGCTGCATTGCCGATGAGGCAGGCGTTATCCCTTTCGAATCGCATGTCACGGATGTCAGTCACGATGGACTGGGTTGCCTTATCTACGACATGGACGTCAAGCTGGAACCGCACACGGTACTGAAAGGCTGCCGAATCATCACGCCGAACGGCGACGCGGTGACAGCCGATCTGGAATTGCGCCATATCACCTCGACCCCCCAGCCGGACGGCTCGTTTGCGCACCGCGCGGGCTTTCGCTTCCTTCAGGCACCGGAGGGAAACGCCAAGCTGGTCAGTCTGTTCATCGAGGATCTGGACAAAAAATAGTCCTTCACGCAGTTATAATCCGTAACAGTCACCCCATATTTCGAGACAAACATGAAGACACTGATCTGCGGTTCCATGGCTTACGACACCATCATGGTGTTCAAGGACCAATTCAAGAAACACATCCTGCCCGAGCAGATCCATATTCTTAATGTCGCCTTTCTGGTGCCGGAAATGCGCCGCGAATACGGCGGCTGCGCGGGCAACATTGCCTACAACCTGCAACTGCTGGGCGGACATCCGCTCATCATGGCGACGGTGGGCGACGACTTCGGCCCCTACAACCAGCGCCTGGAAAACATAGGCATGCCGCAAACACATATCCGCCATGTGCCCGGCAACTTCACCGGGCAGGCGTTCATCACCACCGACCTCGACGACAACCAGATCACCGCCTTCCACCCGGGCGCCATGAGCATGTCGCATCTCAATCACGTCAATGAAGCCAAAGAGGTTACGCTGGGCATCGTCTCGCCGGACGGGCGCGATGGCATGATCAGCCATGCGCGCGAATTCGCAGATGCCAAAATTCCTTTTGTATTTGATCCCGGCCAGGGCATGCCAATGTTCTCCGGCAACGAACTGCTGAACTTCATTGAGCAGGCGACCTACGTTACCGTGAACGATTACGAGGCCAAAATGTTGCAGGACAAGACCGGCAAGTCGCTGGCCGAGATCGCCCAGCGCGTGAAAGCACTGATCGTCACGCTTGGCGGCGACGGCTCGCTGATTTACGCCGACGGCAAACAGCTTTCCATTCCGACACCGAAGCCGGATGCCATTGTCGATCCGACCGGTTGCGGCGATGCCTATCGCGCCGGGCTGTTGCACGGTATCCAGCAGGGCTGGGATTGGGAAACCACGGGACGCCTGGCCTCGCTGATGGGCTCGCTCAAGATCGCCAGCCGCGGCGGACAGAACCACAAATACACCCGCGCCGAACTGGCCAATTTATACAAACAGCATTTCGGGTCACGCATCACGTTGTAAGGCACTCCCTCGATACGGCGCTCCGCGCCTGCTTGATGAAGCAACTAGCCATTCGACTAAGCCCGCAAGCGGGCAAGTCCACCCGCAAGGGGTACGCCGTGGTTGTAAGGGGCTAAAGCCCCAACAACACACGCAGGCTGGTTATCGGGACGAACGGTCTACTTCCACCCGTTCATGCTGAGTGCCTTGCGCAGCAAGGCGTATCGAAGCAGCAACCTGACGACACTGCAAAGTTTCATCCATCAATCACGCAATTGGAGGACGAAATGAAAATTCCGCGCATGACAGTCATCACGCTCGGCGTGTCCGACCTCGCCCGTTCCACCGCCTTTTACCGCGAAATCTTCTCCACTCAACCCATTACCGAGAACGAAGGTGTTACCTTCTTTCCGCTGCCCGGTGTGTGGCTCTCGCTTTACCCGCTGGAAAAACTCGCCGAGGACATCGGAAAAGAGGTAAAGCTCTCCAAGCCCGGTACTTTCCGCGGCATCACTTTGGCCTACAACGCGCGCAGCAAGGAGGATGTCTCCCACATCTTTGTTCGTGCAGGCGTGGTAGGCGCGCATATCGCCAAGGCACCGCAGGACACTTTCTGGGGCGGTTACAGCGGCTACTTCAGCGATCCGGACGGACATTACTGGGAAGTCGCCTGGGGGCCGATGTTCGATTTCTCCGAGCATGGGGATCTGCGCTTCAAGGCATGAAACAGAAACTGTTTCACCACCTCTCCGCCACCATCCACCAAGCAACGCATCGCCCTTTCGAGGTGTGTGGTGCAACTGCAGTCAGTGGCGGCAGCATCAATGAAACTTTCCGCCTGGACGGAACGAATGGCGAATGTTATTTCCTCAAGCTGAATGACGCGCGACATTACCCGATGTTTGAGGCGGAAGCAGCGGGGCTGGATGCCATCACCGCAACGAATACCTTGCGAGTACCGCAACCCATCGCTCACGGCATTGCCGGCAACCAGAGCTTTCTGGTGCTTGAGTACCTGAAGTTGAGTTCGCGCGGAGATGCCAAGCGACTCGGTCAACAGCTCGCCGCGCTGCATCGTTGCAAGGAAAACGCCTATGGTTTTGCGCAGGCGAATTTCATCGGCACCACGCCGCAGCAGAACGCATGGAAGGATAGCTGGATCGATTTCTGGCGCGAGCAGCGCCTGGGGTTTCAGCTGCAGCTTGCGGCAGATAATGGTTACGGCGGCCAATTGCAAAGCCTGGGCGATA
>CAYOJU010000188.1:0-1791 GCA_964404355.1 uncultured Sideroxydans sp.
AGGCCCCTTTAATTTTTGACACCGGTTCCTTTGAAAAACGAGCTGACAGAAAATTCTTATCTGCCTTACCCGACGAGCCGCAGGAACTGACTATTCGACACCGTGTTCATTATTCAGGAAAACGGCAAGCGGTTTGTCGAACTCCGTTATATGCAAGAGCAACCAGTTCTTCAGTGTCTGCAAAACCACAGATTCGTCTCCCCTCAAATACCTTTTTTTCAAATAGGCCAGCTCGTCCAGCAAGTTCTGATGTTCCTTCATATGTTCAAGTCTGTCGGGAAAGTTGTAATGCTTCATCAGGCCGTTTTCGGTGTCAAAATGAAGCCGGGTTGCAGCGACAAGTTCACTCATGATATTGGCGACGACTTCTGCCGGTTCACTATTGTTAAACGCTGCGTTTAAGGTGTTTATCATTCCGGCCAGTTTTGCATGCTGCTGGTCTATGACCTTCACGTTAACCTTCTTTGTTGAATCGAAGTTTATCCAGGGCTCATTCGAATCCTGGTTGCCGGTTTTTTCATTGAAAAATAGAAAACGGTTTTTCCCGCACGACTTGCTTTGATACATAGCCCTATCTGCAGCATGCATCAACGTATCAATCTCGGGCCCATTTTTAGGGTAAATCGCAATGCCTATGCTCACGCCGACTTTGCATTCAGTGGCTTCATTCAATTTGATGGGTTCGGAAAGTTTGATAATTATCTTTTCAGCAACACTGCTTGCATCTTCTATTTCATTCAGGTCATTCAGAATAATCGCAAATTCATCCCCGCCTATTCGGGCAATCGTATCCATGCTGCGTAAGCACGCCTGAAAGCGACTGGCCGCAATTTTCAATACGATATCGCCGGCTTCATGTCCATAACTGTCATTGACGGCTTTAAAACCATCCAGATCCAGAAAGAGAACAGCGAACGGTTGATGTTTTCTTTTTGATTGTGATATGGCCTGCGACAGTCGGTCATAAAACAATTCACGATTGGGCAATTGAGTCATGCGGTCATGAGTGGCCATAAAACCAATCCGTTTTTCCACAGCCTTGCGCTCGGAAATATCTGTCATCACGATGCGAACAGTTTTTGTCTTGCCGCTCTCCATGTGATACCGGGAATCAAGCTGGACATCCAGCGGCGTCCCGTCATCGCGCAGAACGCACAACTCACAGGTGTGTTTGCGATCATGTTGCAGTACGGACTTGAAATACAGGTGCCAGCGGGCGCTGTCATCCGGGGCAACCAGACTGGCAAAATAACGCTTCAGTAACTTGCTGCGGTCAAATCCAAACAACGCTGCACCAGTGAGGTTGATCTCCGTAATGCGTGCGTCGCTGTTGAGAGTGACATATCCGGCGGGGGCAAAGTCATAGAATTCAATATAGCGGTCGCGGGATTCTTCCAGGGCTAACTGGGTTTGCAGCAAACTCTCGTTCTGCATCTCTAGCTCAATCTGATGCACCTGAAGTTCATGCACCAGTTCATTGCCGGAGTAACCTGTTTGTCTTTTTGAATGGGCAAGCTGAGATTCGGCTTTCAAACGCAGCGAATTTAACTCGTTTGGCGTCAGGTTCACGTGATATCCCTCCCCGCTCAATGGCTTCTTGTAATTTGGCCAACTTGGTTAGTCAATCGATCTTTTGTTTGAGTGTATACAGTGATATGGAAGCAATTTCAATAAGCAGTATTCCTTAGTCTATGGGCTCTCTGATGAGCCCTCAGGAGCAATTGGGACAACTTCGCAATATTGTTCGTGGGTGGAATTGTTTTGAATCTGGATTGATAGAAAATACAAATC
>CAYOJU010000188.1:1891-4834 GCA_964404355.1 uncultured Sideroxydans sp.
TATCGTACCGCCGGTACAGAATTATTCCGAATCCTGGGTGTCAAAAATGACACTAGCCACAGTGACATGATGTGCAACAAAGCGTTGGATGAAGAATATGACCGAGCTTCCTGTAGACCTTGCAAACAGACTAGCAGCCGCCGTGGACAAGATGCCCGCTTTCCCCAAAAGTGTGCAGTTGGTATTGGAGCTGTCGCGCGATGACGATTGTCCAATCAATGAGCTGGCCGAGGTCATCGAAAAAGATCCGGTGATGACGGTAAGGCTATTGCGCATCCTGAATTCGCCCTATTACGGCTTTTCCAAGCAGATCACCTCTGTGAGTGAGTCTGTTACCTATGTCGGGATGAATGCGATCAAGACTATGGCGTTGTCGTTTGCCGCAATGGGGGTTCTTCCCAGGCAGAACGCAGCCGGATTCGATGTGCAGCGCCTCTTGATGCATTCCCTGGTCACTGCGAGTGTGGCACGCACTTTGTGCCAACAATATAGCAGTGATGAAACCAGACCTGACGACTGTTACATCGTGGGATTGCTGCATGATTTTGGCAAAGTGGTGTTTGCACAGTTCCTTGCTCCGGAATTCAAGCAGGCATTGGCAGTTAGTCGCAGTCAATCCATCTCGCTGCATGAGGCTGAACAACAGATCATCGGTACCGACCACGCCATGATTGGCGGGATGTTGATGGAGAAGTGGAAATTCCCCGAGCGACTCATAGACAGTGTTCGTCGGCATCACAGTGAGATCACAACCGACGATATGCTGCTGAGTTGCCTCTACGTGGCTGATCAGATCAGCAGGGAGCTTACGTTGGAGGTCGGAGATAATAATCTGGTGGAAAAGCTGTCTCCTGCTTTGGCTGAACGTTTCGGCGGGCCGTTGCAAGACGTCATAGCGGGCTTGGGTGACCTTGCGACCCTGGAAAGGGAGGCGCTTGTTATCGCACAGGCCGGGGATCATAAATTGAAATACAGATTCTGGGGAGCGAGCAGCCAGGCACCGCTTGGTTGATGATTCATATCTTGCAGTAAGCGCTAATGCGAGACAGAGTTTTGCGGCATGAGCGCCAGAGGAGAAAAAGGGTCAGCTCAAGCTGCCCCGTTTTATTGATTGGGCCCGGGACTCATGGCACTCGGTTAAGGAAAAAAGCGATGGCAATTCCCTCCCTTTCAAGGGGAGGGTTGGGGTGGGGATGGGTTCATCGTGACGCAAAACCCATCCCCATCCTAACCTTCCCCTTGAAGGGGAAGGAACGAACGTATGAGTCATCCTTCGACCCCATCCTAACCTTCCCCTTGAAGGGGAAGGAACGATTTCATTGAAACATCGAATACTTGAGGTGTAACCGAGTGACATGTGGCCGTGGCAACTGCCGATTGAACTCGTTGAGTTCGTTACCACACAGACCGGCGGCAACACGAAGTTCAATCTTCAGTCCCAACAGGAATTGCCTGTCAACTTGGATGAAGGAGTATGAACATGAACAAGAATCAAGTTAAAGGAGCTGTAAAAGACATCGCCGGCAAGGTGCAGGAAGAAGCAGGGAAGCTGACCGGCAGCAAAGATCAGCAAGTCAAAGGCCTCAACAAGCAAATTTCGGGAAAAGCCGAAAAAGCCTACGGTGATGCAAAAGAAGCCATCAAGCATGCTTGAAGTTTGAACGTGATACCAAATGACCCCTGCGCGGGGTCATTTGCATTCCATCATCAGGAGAGATAAACAATGAAACTCATAAATACGATCACCGCAGCCATAGTCATGAGCGCTTTTGTTATAGCACTGGCCGGTTGCCATAAAGAGGGTCCTGCAGAGAAGGCCGGCAAGGCTGTCGACAATGCAACAGATAAAGCCGGACAACAGATTGAAAAAGCGGGTGACAGCGTCCAGGATGCAGCCAAAGGCGACAAGAAGTAAGTGCATAAGCAATAGGGGCAACTTCGCAATATTGTTCGCGGGTGGAAGTGCAAGGTTGGCGATTTATTGCAGTCCACTGCCGATAAAGCCCTTAGTAAGTACAACGTTGATTTTGCCTAGCTACCGGCATACGCTGAACACTCAGGTTTGGGTTACTGACCTGCAATTGGAAAAGTGAGTAGGCGACGAAGCCGCAAATTGCAGTGGCTTTTGTTGCACTGACACGCACCTCGCTTTCGCCGTCCCAGGCACAGCAACTCCTGAGAGTTGGCATCCGGGAAATTCCAGCACCTCTGATTTTATCGATTCGAAGTCCAACACGGTACATGGGCTGTGCTTGAAGGGGACCCATCCCCATCGCCCCCACCCCCATCCTAACCTTCCCCCTGAAGGGGAAGGAACAATCGCCCCTCCCCTTTCAAGGGGGAGGTTGGGAGGGGGATGGGTTGATTCACTTCCCCTTGAAGGGGAAGGGACGATACCGCCTTCAGCTATTGGAGGGGAGTGCATTCTTGCCGCTTCGTGTGTTTTGCGCCTAACCGAGTGCTACTAATCAATGAAGGAGATCGATATGCTTACGCTCAGAAAATCAGAAGAACGTGGATATGCCGATCATGGTTGGCTAAAAAGTTATCACTCATTTTCTTTTGCCGACTACTACGACCCGAAGTTTGTAGGGTGGGGTAATCTGTTGGTGATTAACGAAGATCGTATAGAACCGGGCACAGGGTTCGGCGAACATAGTCATCGTGACATGGAAATCATAAGCTATGTGCTTTCGGGTGATCTTGCACATAAAGACAGCATGGGCAACGTGAAGGGCATACCGCCCGGTGACGTGCAGCGTATGTCTGCGGGCACCGGTGTGACGCACAGTGAGTTCAATCATGCCGAAGGTCAACAGACCCATTTCCTGCAGATATGGATCAAGCCAAAGTTTACGGGTATCAAGCCCGGCTATGAGCAAATAACCATTCCGACTTCTGACAAATTGGGTTCCTTGCGTCTGGTCGCTTCTCCTGATGGGG
>CAYOJU010000189.1:0-4827 GCA_964404355.1 uncultured Sideroxydans sp.
CGCGAAATGTCTTCCGGCAACAAGAGCCTGGGCCAATTCAACCTGGCCGACATTCCGCCCGCACCGCGCGGCATGCCGCAAATCGAAGTGACGTTCAACATCGACGCCAACGGTATCCTGCATGTGAGCGCGAAGGACAAGGCCACCAACAAGGAAGCCAACATCACCATCAAGGCCAGCTCTGGTCTCTCCGAAGAAGAAATCCAGCGCATGGTGGCGGATGCCGAGGCGCACGCCGATGAAGACAAGAAGGCAATGGAACTGGTGACTTCACGCAACCAGCTGGACGCGCTGATCCACTCCACCAACAAGTCGATGAAGGAATATGGCGAACAGCTGACTGCGGATGAAAAGGCGGCCATCGAGGCAGCCGTGAAAGATGCCGAAGGCGTGGTGAAGGGCGACGACAAGGCCGCCATCGACGCCAAGGCCGAAGCGCTGGCGACCGCTGCGCAGAAACTGGGCGAGAAAATGTATGCCGCTGAACAGGCCAAGGCACAGGCTGCGCCTGGCGGTGAAGCACAAGCTGAACAGCCGAAGCATGATGAAAATGTGGTGGATGCAGAGTTCACCGAAGTGAAGGACAAGAAGTAATAGTCGTTAGTCGCCAGGCGTTAGTCGTTGGTTAACCCTTGGGTTTGCTTATCAACTAGCGGCTGGCGACTACAAACTAAGGGCCAGATCGTTTTAACTAACGACTAGAGACTAACGACTAACGAATATTTTCCATGTCCAAAAAAGACTACTACGAAGTCCTCGGCGTCAACCGCGACGCATCTGAGGAAGACATCAAGAAGGCTTATCGCAAGCTGGCGATGAAGCACCACCCCGACCGCAATCCGGACAATCCGAAAGCGGAGGAGCATTTCAAGGAAGCAAAGGAAGCCTACGAAAACCTGTCCGACGGGCAGAAGCGTGCAGCCTACGACCAGTACGGCCACTCCGCCTTCGAGGCGGGCGGCATGGGCGGCGGCAATCCGTTCGGCGCGGGTGGCGCGGGCGGCTTCGACTTCGGCGACATCTTCGGCGATATTTTCGGCGGTGGCCGCGGTGGGCGCAGTCAGGCGCATCGCGGCGCCGACTTGCGCTACAACATGGAAATCACGCTGGAAGAAGCGGCGCGCGGCGCGGAAAAACAGATTCGCATTCCCGTCATGGACGAGTGCGAAACCTGCAGCGGTTCCGGCGCAAAACCCGGCACCAGCGCTACCACCTGTCAGACTTGTGCCGGTCACGGCCAGGTGCGCATGCAGCAGGGATTCTTCTCCGTGCAGCAGACCTGCCCGCGTTGTCACGGCAGCGGCAAGCAGATCAGCTCGCCCTGTGGCACATGCCACGGCAGCGGCCGCGTGAAGAAACAGAAAACGCTGGAAATCAAGATCCCGGCCGGTATCGACAGCGGCATGCGCCTGCGCCACAGCGGCCACGGCGAAGCCGGCAGCCACGGCGCTCCGCACGGCGACCTGTATGTGGAAATCCACATCAAGGCACACAGTGTGTTCCAGCGCGACGGCGATGACCTGCATTGCGAAATGCCGATCAGCTTCTCCACTGCTGCTCTTGGTGGTGAAATCGAGATACCAACCCTGGATAGCAAGGCCAGCATCAAGATTCCGGCCGAAACACAAAGCGGCAAAATCTTCCGTTTGCGCGGCAAAGGCATCAAGGGCATGCGCACCCACACCCACGGCGACCTGCATTGCCATGTCGTGGTGGAAACGCCAGCCAACTTGACCGAGCGCCAGAAGGAATTGCTGCGCGAATTTGAAACCATCAGCCAGCAGGATGCCGGACGCCACAATCCGCGTGCGAAATCATGGATGGGCAAGGTGAAGGACTTTTTCGGCCAGTAATCTGAAATGCAATCTTGTGCAACGGCGCGGCGTTTTGTTTTATGATTCGCCGCGTCGTCCAACTCGCACAAGGAGTATCACAATGGGCAGCACCATTATCCTTCTCGGCATTTGCCTCGTCGTCCTGATTTACGGCGTCAGCCTCTATAACAACCTGGTCAGCCTCAAGCACGGCGTATCAAAAGCCTGGGCGAATATCGACGTATTGCTCAAGCAACGCCATGACGAACTGCCCAAACTGGTCGAGGTATGCAAGCAATACAAACAGTTCGAGCAGGAGACGCTACAGCGCGTGATTGCAGCTCGGTCGCAAGTGCAGACTGCACGCGAGGGACAAGACATTGAAGCGCTGGGCAAGGCCGAAGGCGCGATGCGCGCCAGCCTTGGCGGACTGTTCGCCGTGGCCGAAGCCTATCCGGACCTGAAAACCAACCAGAATTTCATGCAACTGCAGAGCCGCATCACCGGGCTGGAGAACGGAATCGCAGATCGCCGCGAGGTATATAACGACTCAGTGAACATCTACAACGTCGGCATCGAGCAGTTCCCTGCCGTACTGATTGCCAACATGTTTGCCTATGCCGAAAAGCCCCTGCTTGAGTTCTCCACTGCCGAAAAGGCCGATGTGGATATGAAGGCTTTGTTCAGTTAGGAAAACCTGCACGAGGTTCAGTTCGGAAAAAAAACATTCTCATAACAATAAAAGGAAAAACATCATGAAAAAACTGCTCGCATTGCTCTGCATACTGGGATTTGCACAACCCGCCATGGCGGCCAGCATTTCCAAACTGGGAGCCTTGAACCAACCCGAATTCAGGACACTTTCCGAAGACTTGGGCGCCGCACTCAGCTACAAACCCATCACCCCGTCCGCCCCGCTCGGCACCACCGGATTCGACATGGGCATTGAAGTCACGCAGACCGATATGAGCAAGAGCTCATCGCTGTGGAGCAGCATCACCAATGACGGCAGCACGATCAGCCATCTTTATATCCCCAAGCTGCATATCGCCAAGGGCTTGCCGTTCGGCATTGATATCGCTGCGTTCTACTCGAAAATACCCAGCACCAGTTTCACGCTATATGGCGGTGAAGTGCGTTATGCCATCCTGCCCGGCGGCGTCGCCCAGCCCGCCATCGCGCTTCGTGGTTCCTTCACCAGATTGCGCGGCGTGGATCAGTTGTCTTTGAATACCAACGGCCTGGACGTCTCCATCTCCAAAGGATTCACCATATTCACCCCCTACGCCGGTATCGGCCAGGTATGGGTCAACAGTACTCCCAGTAACGTAGCGAGCCTGGTTGCGGAAAAATTCTCCCAAAGCAAAACCTTCGTCGGAGCCAACGTGAATCTCGGCGTCAGCAACCTGGCAGCCGAATGGGACAATACCGGCGGTATCCGGTCGATCAGCGTGAAATGGGGTTTCCGTTTCTAGCGTCTTGCTTCCATCGCGCCGAACCCGGGGACGACATCGATGCTGGTCACCCTTCGCCGTGAATATGCGCAGCACATAACTTCCGGCGGACATCTGCTCCTGCTGGTCGTCGGGTTTTACATCGGCTCTCGTACTGTATGGCTATGGTGTCTGGGCGTCATGGCTGTCATCAGCCTGCCCGCCTGGTATTCCGCCCTGTATCGTCTGCGCGCAATCAGCGGCACACCAACCTCGCACATCGGCTCCGCCGCGCAAGGCTATGTCGAACTGATCGGACGCGGCAAAACGTATGACACCCCTATTCTTTCCATGTATACATTTTTGCCCTGCCTGTGGTGCCGCTACAAACTCGAACGCAGGAACAGCGACAACAAGGGATGGAACATCGAAGAATCCGGCGAAAACAGCGCACCTTTCCTCATTGACGACGGCACTGGCAAATGTGTGATCGATCCGCAAGGTGCCGAGATACTCACCCGGCACAAAGACAGCTGGACAAAAGGTGACTATCGCTACACCGAGTGGAAACTGCTGGATATCGATACCATCTACACTCTTGGTGAATTCAAAACGATAGGTGGCAGCAACACGACAACCACACAAGAGGAACTTGTCAAGCAAGTACTGGCCGAATGGAAGATGAACAACGCCGACCTGCTCAAGCGTTTCGATCTGGACAACAATGGCGTACTCGACATGCAGGAATGGATGCTGGCACGTTCGGCCGCCAAACGCGAAGCAGAAAAACGCATGAACGAAATACTTGCCGAACTGGACACCAACTTCATGCTGCAGCCACAGGATGGCAGGCTTTTCCTGATCAGCAATTTCGACCAGAATAAGCTCTCGCTACGCTACAAACTCTGGGCATGGGCGCATTTCTTCGTCTTCTTCGGAGTGCTGGGCGGTATTGCCTGGATACTCTGACAGCCCCGCATTGAGCACTATTGGTTCGTCCCTCAACAACTTGGCTGCGGAACTTCTTGTAACGTTTCCTTTTTACACCCAGTCCCTCGGCACAAGATACTTGTCGTACAACTCCGCTTCCGGTGTGCCTTTCTCCGGGTGCCAGTCATAGCGCCATTTCACCAGTGGCGGCATGGAGAGCAGGATGGATTCGGTGCGGCCATTCGATTGCAGACCAAAGATGGTGCCGCGGTCAACGACCAGATTGAACTCAACATAGCGCCCGCGACGATAAAGCTGGAAATCGCGTTCGCGTTCTCCGTAAGGCGTGTCCTTGCGCTTTTCCAGAATGGGCACATAAGCAGACAGGTAGTGGTCGCCGACGCTTTGCTGGATGGCAAAGCAGCTATCAAAATCCGGTTCGCTCATGTCGTCGAAGAAGATGCCGCCCACGCCGCGCGGTTCGTTGCGGTGCTTGAGGAAGAAATATTCATCGCACCATTTTTTCAGCTTCGGATGCAGCGACGGGTCGAACGGTGCCAGCGCGTTCTTGCAGATCTGGTGAAAATCCACCGCGTCTTCCTCGAAGCCGTAATACGGCGTCAGGTCCATGCCACCGCCAAACCAGAATA
>CAYOJU010000190.1:0-4769 GCA_964404355.1 uncultured Sideroxydans sp.
TTATGCCGAGAAAGATGAACCGCACGCACAACTGGCGCTGGCGTTTGGATTTTCGAATTTGAAACCGCTGCCGGTGAGGCTATCGACGAAGTCCATGGTCACGCCTTCCAGCAGCGGTGCGGACAGCGGGTCGACCAGCACCGTAACCGCGCCGTATTCCAGAATGGTGTCGTCTTCGGCGCTGACTTCTTCCAGCGACAGGCCATATTGGAAGCCGGAACAGCCGCCGCCAGCTATCGCGATACGCAGTCCGGCCACCGGGGTAGCCGAGCCTTTGATAAATTTTTCCACAGCGGAAATTGCGTTGGGCGTCAGGGTGATCATGGTTTGCTCCTCTCAGGGTGTCTGTGCCTGAGTACTCGCAAGCTGCGTGCCAGACCGCCGCACAATCATTAACTATATGTTTTATAAAGTAATGGTGCGTTGAAGGCGCTCAACTGGCATGTGTGGAACAAGACGGGAAGGGGGGGTTGTAGGCTTTGTGACAAGAAATAGCATTTTTGATACTGCGGCAGGAAAATTCATCATACCCCTTGCCTTCAAGCCCAATATCTACAACAATCTGCGCCGGTACTTTCACCATAACAAAGAGAGCGAACTCACATGAACCGTAAAGAACTGATCGACGCACTGGCAGACAAGACTGGGAGCAGCAAGGCTGACGCAGACCGCAGCATCGCTGCATTGATCGATATCGTTACCGCTGCACTGAAAAAGGGCGACAACGTGGCTTTGGTTGGCTTTGGCACATTTGAAGTACGCAAACGCGCTGCTCGCAATGGCCGTAACCCGGCTACCGGCGCAGCACTGAAGATCAAGGCCTCCAAGGCTCCGGCATTCAAGGCTGGCGCTACACTGAAGGCTGCAGTTAACGGCGGCAAGAAGTAATTTCCGAAGTTAAAGCTGCGAAAAAAAGGCCGGTGATGAACCGGCCTTTTTGTTGTCTTGAGATAAGTTGACTCTGACGCCAATGCTAACTTTGGACCGGACGGTCCGATCCTGTATCTGAACAAGCCCGCAAGCATCAACCATCCAGCTTGTGCCCTCAAAACAAAACCGCCGGGCCATTTCTGGCGCCGGCGGCAGTTGTTGGACGGCTAGATCTAGCGGGTCAGGCTAAGTGTAGCCGTTGAAACCTTCGCCGCACAACCATGGGTACTGATGCATTGTCCGGAAAGCGTACCACCATTCACTATGGCGCTCACAGCGCCTGTCGAAGGAGTTATGGCAACGCTAATGAGATAAATAAATACCTGCGTATATCCTGGCATTGGCGTTCCTGCTAATACTTGGTCGCAATAGTTATATTGTGTGGTTGATCCGATTCCATTCGCAAGAGTTACAGTGGGAAGAGGCGTGGACACAGCACAAATTACTGTCGCCCCGCTTACTGCGGCAGGCGGCACAAAAGCCGTATCGACATAACCCACCTGCCATGTTCCATCGTATGCCGTACTGCTGCCGCCGTCACCGAAACAGCCTGCCAGCAAAAGTACGATAAACAGCGAAATTGTCAGCTCCAGAAGCAGCGATATTCTGAATTTCATTATTTAAACTCCCTGGTTATTTGATTCACAATAGCCTAATTATCGGCAATTGCGCAATATCCGGAATTGGTGCGCTCGGCGGGAGTCGAACCCACGACCCTTGGCTTCGGAAACCAATACTCTATCCAGCTGAGCTACGAGCGCTTTGAACGGCGCGAAGTATAGCGTATTTCGCATGTCCAGCCCGCGCCGGATGCCGTAAAAAATGCTATCGTGTGCTTCATGAAATTCGAGAATCCCAGCCCCCAGGATATCTGCAAACTGCTGAGCGAGGTGCACACCATCGCCGTGGTGGGGCTGTCTCCCAATACTGCCCGGCCCAGTTTCGGCGTGGCCAAAGCCTTGCAAAGTTTCGGCTACCGTATTTTTCCGGTACGACCCTTGATTACCGAAGTATTGGGCGAGAAGGCTTATCCCGATCTGGAAAGTTTGCCTGAATTGCCGGATATCGTGGAGGTATTCCGTGCGCCCGAGCATGTACCTGCCATCGTGGAGAGTTGTATCAAGTTGGGTATCAAGAAGTTGTGGCTGCAGGACCGTGTAATACACGAAGAAGCCGCACTGCGCGCGCAACAGGCCGGGATCATGGTCGTGATGGACCGCTGCATGTTTCGCGACTACACCCATTTGTGCAAATGAACCGCCAGCGCTGCGCATGGTGCGGAGATGATCCCCTGTACCGAACCTATCACGACAACGAATGGGGCGTGCCGTTGCATGACGATCCGTCGCTGTTCGAATTCCTGATTCTGGAGGGAGCGCAGGCAGGGTTAAGCTGGATCACGGTTTTGCGCAAACGCGAAAATTACCGCGCCGCTTTTGACGGTTTCGATGTTGCGCGCATAGCCCGCTACGATGCGGGTAAAATAGCCAAGTTGCTGCAGAACCCCGGCATTATCCGCAACCGCTTGAAAGTTGAGGCCGCCGTGACCAATGCGCAAAAGTTTATCGAGGTGCAGGAAGAATTCGGCAGCTTCAACACTTTCGTCTGGCAATTTGTCGATGGCAAGCCGAAACAGAATGCAAGGCGTAGTATTGGCGAAATACCTGCCAGTACTGCCGAGTCGGATGCGATGAGCAAAGAGTTGAAACGGCGCGGATTCAAATTCGTCGGCAGCACTATCTGCTATGCCCATATGCAGGCAACCGGCATGGTGAACGATCACACGACAGACTGTTTTAGATACAAAGAGCTCTTGAAATGACCCTGAAATTTACCAAGATGCACGGCGCTGGCAACGATTTCGTTGTGCTGGATGGCGTGCGCCAGTCGATCGCGCTGTCTCCCGAACAAATTCGCTATATCGCCGACCGCCATTTCGGCATTGGTTGCGACCAGATCCTGCTGGTCGAAAAGAGTCCGCGCGAAGACGCCGATTTTCGGTATCGCATTTTCAATGCCGACGGCGGCGAAGTGGAACAGTGCGGCAACGGCGCGCGCTGTTTTTTGCGTTTCTTGCACGACCACCATCTCACCAGCAAGCGCGAGGTCGTGGTCGAAACCAAGAGCGGACTGATCTCGCCGCACCTGGAGGAAGATGGCCGCGTCACCGTGAATATGGGTGCGCCGATTTTTGACCCTTCGCAGATCCCTTTTGTGAGCGATAGCCATGAGGTGATCCAGCCACTGCAGCTGAGCAATGAAGTCCTGCAAATAACCGCTGTATCCATGGGCAACCCGCACGCGGTACAGGTAGTTGCCGATATCGAGACTGCGCCTGTCACTACGCAGGGACCACTGATCGAACGCCACCCGCGCTTCCCCAGGCGCGTTAACGCCGGCTACATGCAAGTCCTGGACAGATCGCATATCAAGTTGCGCGTTTTCGAACGCGGTGCAGGGGAAACCCTGTCCTGTGGCACTGGCGCATGCGCCGCCGTGGTTGCCGGTATTCGGCGCAAACTGCTGGATAACACCGTGCATGTCGCCACACGCGGCGGCACGCTTACCATCACCTGGGCGGGCGAACGTTCGCACGTGATGATGACCGGCCCGGCCATTTCGGTGTTTGAAGGCGAGATCAACCTGTAAGAGGATGGCGATGAAAATGAAGGCAGAAGACGTTTCACAATACTTGCTGGACAACCCGCTGTTCTTCGAAGAACACGCGGAAATGCTGTCGCAGATCAACCTGCCGCATCCGCACGGCGGCCGTACCATCTCTCTTTCCGAACGCCAGATGCTCACCCTGCGCGAACGCGTGAAGGAACTGGAAAAGAAGCTGAGCGAGCTGCTGGAATTCGCCAAGGAGAATGACGCGCTGCAACTCAAGGTACACCAGTTCAACTGTGCGCTGTTCGGCCCGCACGATCGCGCCACGTTGCAGAATATGGTTGTACATAACATGCGTGACGTGTTTGCCGTGCCGCATGTCGCCCTGCACCTGTGGAAAGACGAACCGCCCAGCCCCGACGTGCTGGCCTTCGCCGATCAGCATCTGCAGCCGGTATGCGCCCACCACGCACTGCACGACACCCTGGCATGGTTCGGTGAAGCAGCCGAGCATCTGCGTTCGTTTGCCTACCTGCCACTGCGTGCACACGGCCAGACCATCGGCCTGCTGGTACTCGCCAGCGAGGACAAGGAGAGGTTCTATCCGGAAATGGGCACCCTGTTCTTGCAGCGCATCGCCGAGACACTGGGCAGCGCCTTCAACCTGCATGTGTGATGCCCGCCGCTGAGCCCGTTCCCGCCACACTGCAAGGCTACCTCGCCTACCTGAACAACGAGCGCGGCTACTCGCCGCTGACCTCCGAAAACTACGCGCGCGACATCCGGCGTTTGCTTGCCCTCGCCGGCGCCACACCGCTACCCGACCTGAAGAGCCACCACATCCGCCGTTACATTGCGCAACTGCACAGCAGCGGCCTGGGCGGACGCTCGCTGGCACGTGTGCTTTCGGCTTGGCGCGGCTTCTACAACTACCTGATGCGCGACCACGGCTGCAAGAGCAATCCCTGCGTCGGCTTGCGCGCACCGAAAGCACCGAAAACCCTGCCGCATGCGCTCTCGCCGGACGAAGCAGTGCAACTGGTGGAGATGAAGGTGGAAACGCCGCTGGATGCGCGCGACAAGGCGATGTTCGAATTGCTCTACTCCTCCGGATTGCGTCTGGCCGAACTGGTGAGCCTGGACCCCATGGATATGGACTATGCCGATGCTTCGGTGCGCGTCACCGGCAAGGGCAACAAGACGCGCATCGTGCCGCTGGGCAGCCATGC
>CAYOJU010000191.1:0-4744 GCA_964404355.1 uncultured Sideroxydans sp.
GCATGGTCAGCATCTTGCGCCAGAGTGATTGCGCCGGCACTTTCTTGAACAGCTTCAACTCGCCGCTGGCGACCTTGGCTTCATAGCCCAGATAGGCCTTTTCGAATTCGGTACCGAACTTGTCATGCAGATCGGGGCAACTCGAAGGGGAGAACAGCGTCCACTCGCCCCCTTCCATTACGCGTTTCATGAACAGGTCGGGGATCCAGTTCGAGGTATTCATGTCGTGCGTACGGCGACGGTCATCACCGGTATTTTTGCGCAGCTCCAGGAATTCCTCGATGTCGAGGTGCCAAGTTTCCAGATAGGCACATACCGCGCCCTTGCGCTTGCCCCCCTGGTTTACCGCCACGGCGGTGTCATTGACCACTTTCAGGAATGGCACCACACCTTGCGATTTGCCGTTGGTACCCTTGATGTGACTGCCCAGCGCACGCACATTGGTCCAGTCGTTGCCCAATCCTCCGGCAAACTTGGATAACAGCGCATTTTCTTTCAGCGCCTCGTATATACCGTCCAGATCGTCGGCCACCGTAGTCAGGTAGCAGGATGACAACTGGGAGCGACGCGTGCCGGAATTGAACAGGGTCGGCGTGGAACTCATGAAATCGAAGCTGGACAACAGGCGGTAAAACTCGATGGCTCGCTCTTCGCGGTTGATCTCGTTCAGGCTCAAGCCCATGGCCACGCGCATGAAGAATGCCTGCGGTAATTCGATACGCTTTTCCTCCACATGCAGGAAGTAGCGGTCATACAGTGTCTGCAAGCCAAGATAATTCAATTGCAGATCGCGGTCCGCATCCAGCGCCTTGCCTAGGCGCTCCAGATCGAAATTCGCCAGTTCTTCATTCAATAGCTCGGTTTCAATGCCGTGCTTGATGAATTTCGGGAAATAGTCAGCGTAGCGCGCCGCCATATCGGCTTGAACCACTTCTTCGCCGAGAATCTCGCAGAAGATATTGTTGAGCAGCAAGCGGGCCGTGACAAAGCTGTAAGCCGGATCCTGCTCGATCAGTGTACGCGCCGACAGAATGGCACACTTGCGCACTTCCGCAATGGCGACGCCGTCGTACAGGTCTTTCAACGTGAGCTTGAGTATCTTTTCCGCATCGACGACCGTTCCCAGCCCGACACAGGCCGATTCGATCTGAGCCGCCAGCACCGCCACATCCAGCGGGCGGATCGTGTCGCCGTCTTTCACATTCAGCGCATGCATCGGTTCCGCGGCTTTCTTGCTCTTTGAACGTTCTTGAGTGCGCTGCTCGCGATACAGCACATAGGAACGTGCCACATCGTGCTCTCCCGATCTCATCAGAGACAACTCGACCTGATCCTGAATGTCCTCGATATGCAATGTCCCGCCGTGCGGCTGGCGGCGAACCAGCGCATTCACCACATTGGCAGTCAATTGCTCAACCAGTTCACGCACGCGCGCGGATGCCGCACCCTGCCCGCCGTTAACAGCGATGAAGGCCTTGGTCATGGCAATGGAAATTTTGCTCGGCTCGAACGCAACCACGGAACCGTTGCGGCGAATTACTTTGTATTGATCCAGGGGCAAGCTGCTGGAGGAAGCGACAGATTCAGAACCTTGATTGACAAGCATGGATGAAACAGCAGAAGGAACACTATCTGACGCCAGCAACATAAACTCCCCTTTTGAGACCGGGCCGGATTCACGTAGAAGAAGCCGAATCCCGTCGAAAAACCAAAACCACTACATCTAGTGGTACGACATGTGAATTTCGACTAATTCTAGTGCATCACTGAATTTATGCAAGCAGAATTTCGGTCTATATCTTTTTCTTCGCGGTCTATATCCGGTTTTTTCGGAAGCGAGAAAAATCAGTGAAGAGAAAAACTCATTTCAGGCGTTCTTTAACCCCCTCCCAATCGAAAAACGGACCCGGATCGGTCTTGCGTTCGGGTGCAATATCGGCGTGGCCGACGATTTCAGCTATGGGATAGGTGCGTTTCAGGCATCTGGCCAGGCGCACCAAGGCCTCGTACTGACGCGCCGTGTAAGGCTCGAAGTCGCTGCCTTCAAGCTCGATGCCTATGGAAAAGTCGTTGCAGCGCGAGCGCCCGCGCCAACTGGAAACGCCTGCATGCCAGGCGCGTTTGGCACAAGGAACGAATTGCACGATCTGTCCATCGCGGCGCACAAGGAAATGGGACGACACCCGGACACCCTTGAGTTGTTCAAAATAGGGATGCCCAGAATGATCCAGGGTGTTGGTGAAAAACCGCTCGATGGCGTCACCGCCGTATTCGTTGGGTGGCAGACTGATGCTATGGATAACCAGCAGATCAATGGGAGTACGGGCGGGACGCGCGTCGAAATTGGGAGAGAACACGCGACGAGTGCCGCTAAGCCATCCTTGAGCGTCCGGCTTCAATCGACTTTATCCTCGTCCGTGATGGACAGGCGCTCCATGCGGTAACGCAAGGCGCGGAAAGTCACCCCCAGTATCTTGGCGGCGGCAGTGCGGTTGAAATGCGTCTGGTGAAGCGCCTCCAGGATGGCCTCGCGCTCGATTCGATCAAGATAATCCGTGAGCGGATACTTACCCGCCCCACCAGATATGGAGTCACTTTGCGTCGATTGGGCCGGCATCAATTGCAAGTCCGCAGGAGTGATCACCCCCCCCATGCACAGCGCGAATGCGCGTTCGACAATGTTTTCCAGCTCGCGCACATTGCCGGGAAAGTTGTAACCTGCCAGATCTCGCAAGGCCTCGGCAGAGAATTCGACCTTGGTATTGCCGCGCAGCTTCGCCAATATCTTGCTGGCGATCTCCGGAACATCCTCACTCATCTCACGCAGTGCAGGCATCAGCAACGCAATAACGTTCAAACGGTAATATAGGTCCTGGCGGAAAGTGCCTTGTTGAACGCATTTGCCCAGATCGTGATGGGTAGCACTGAGGATGCGCACGTCAACCGGCTCTTCCTGAGTCGCCCCGACGCGGCGCACCTTCTTTTCCTGGATGGCGCGCAGCAACTTGACCTGCATGGCCAGCGGCAGGTCCGCCACCTCGTCCAGCAACAGAGTGCCCTGATTCGCCGCCTGAAAGAACCCTTCCCTGTCCTTGTCTGCACCGGTAAACGCACCCTTGCGATAACCGAAAAACTCGCTTTCCATCAGATTTTCAGGAATGGCGCCGCAGTTCACCGCAATGAAAGGCTGTTCACGGCGCGCGCTTTTTTCCACGATCAGGCGGGCAGCCAATTCCTTGCCGCTGCCGGATTCGCCGCTGATATGAACCGGCGCCTGGCTGCGCGCCACGCGCCCGATCAATTCGCGTACTTGTGCCATGGCCGGAGAATGCCCCAGCAAGACACCTTCCCCCGCCTCGGTCTTTGTACCGGCGGAAGGCAATCTGAGCGCCGAAGTAACCAGAGTACGCAACTGATCCAGCGCCACCGGCTTGGACAAATAGTCAAATGCACCCGCCTTGAGTACCGCGACCGCGTTTTCCAGATTGCCATGGGCCGTAATCACGGCCACCGGCACATCCAGATCGCGTTCGGAAATATAGCGCACCACCTCCAGCCCGTCGCCGTCCGGCATGCGCATGTCGGTCAGGCACAAATCGAACTTCCCGGCATCAAGGCGTTGTTTGGCCTGTTCTACACCGCTCGCGCGTACCACTTCCAGCCCCATGCGTACCAGCGCCAGCTCCAGCAGTTCCAGAATGTCTGCCTCGTCATCCACTACCAGTACGCGTGGAATGGTTTTTGGCTCAGGGCTCATCATTGCTCCCGAAAATAATGCGGAAACAGGCGCCGCCATCCGGCGCCCTCTTGTATTCGATCATTGCACCGTTCGCCTCGCAAAGCTCGCGTGCAATATACAACCCCAGCCCCGTTCCGCTCTCGTCCGTGGTAAAAAACGGCTCGAAAAGTTTTTGCACCTCATCAGACGGCACGCCCTTGCCATCGTCCGACACTTCCAGCACCGTTCGCCCTTCTTCGCTGACGGTGCGCAAGCGAACGCTGCCCGATAGTCGCTGACTATAGCGCAAGGCGTTGCGGCACAGATTCCACAGCACCTGTTCGAAATGCCCGCGATCGAAACGCGCCTTGCTGGCCGGATCGACGCGCAACTCGAACACGGAACGCGGCAACTGCTGGACCTGACACAGGTTTTCAAGCACCTCCTCCAGACTCGCCGCCAGACTGATGGTCTCCGCCTGCAAACGATCACGGCGGTTAACTTGCATCACATCCTGAATGATGCGATTCAGTCGTGTCGTATTGTCCAGAATGATCTGGAACAGGCGCGCCTGCGACGCGTCATGCTCCTGCTCTTTCAGCAGCTCGGTGGCATAGCTGATGGACGACAACGGATTGCGTACCTCATGCGCGATATTTGCAGTCAGCCGGCCCAGCGCGGCAAGCTTGACCTGCTGCGCCTGCTCCTGTACCCGCTGCATATCCTCCAACACCACCACCGCCCCCCAGAATCCTTCACGCTGAACCGGCAAAAATCGTACACGCACTGGGTGACTGGAGCCTGGCAGGCGCAATACTTCGTGACCAAGCGCCTTGTTCTGCCGCCAGGCGGCAAACATCGCTTCCAGCAACGGGGAGCCTTCGGACAAATGGGACTTGCCGCTCTCTGCAAAGGTATACCCCAGCAACCTTTCCGCACCGGGATTGGATTGGCGCACCATGCCGCGCTCGTCCACCACCAGCACGCCATCCGGCATATCCTGGATCATCAGCCGGTTGGCCTCGG
>CAYOJU010000192.1:0-1124 GCA_964404355.1 uncultured Sideroxydans sp.
ACGTGCTGATGCTGGAAAAAGACAAACATCCGCGCTGGCATATCGGCGAGTCGCTGTTGCCGATGAATATGCCGATGTTCGACGAACTGGGCATCACCGAAGAAATCCGGCGTATCGGCATCGTCAAGCTGGGTGCGGAATTTGTTTCGCCCTGGCACAACGCGGCGGTGATGATCGATTTCAACGATGCACTGGATAATACTTATCCGAGCGCATTTCAGGTGCGCCGCGACGAGTTCGACGAGATCATGTTCAAGAATGCCGCCGCCAAGGGCGCAAAGGTCGTCGAAGAATGCAAGGTGACCGACATCCAGTTCAATCCGGGTGCGGAAGCGGTGGTGAATACGGTGAACAAGGACGGCAATACGCAGCGTATCCGCGCCAAGTTCGTGGTGGATGCCTCCGGCCGCGACACGTTCCTCTCCAATCATTTCCGTATGAAGCACCGCAACAAGAAACACAACAGCGCGGCCATGTTCGGGCATTTCACCGGCGTGAAGCGCCTGGAAGGCGAAGTGGAGGGCAACATCAGCCTGTTCTGGTTCGACCACGGCTGGTTCTGGTTGATCCCGCTGGCCGACGGCAACACCAGTATCGGTGCGACCTGCTGGCCTTATTACATGAAAACGCGCAAGACCGATACCACGCAATTCCTGCTGGATACCATCGCCATGTGTCCGGCGCTGATGGAACGCATGAAAGATTCCAAGCTGGTCACGCCGGTGACGGCCACGGGCAACTTCTCCTACCTGTCGGAGCGCTCCTCAGGCGAGAACTACATTTTGCTGGGCGATGCGTTCGCGTTCATTGATCCGATATTCTCATCCGGCGTGTTCCTGGCGATGGCCAGTTCCTTCGCCGGGGCCGATGCGGTCGAGCGCTGCCTGAGCAAGCCGCAGGAAGCAGCGCAGGCCCTGAAGGAATTCGACAAGGCCATCATGCAGGGGCCCAAGGTGTTCTCCTGGTTCATCTACCGCATCACCACCCCGGCCATGCGCAACCTGCTCATGTACAAGGGCACCGAGAGCAAGGTCAAGCGTGCGCTGATCTCCATCCTGACCGGTGATGTGTACCGCACCGATCGCTATGCTTTCTGGCTGTTCATGTTCAAGGTCATGTACTAC
>CAYOJU010000192.1:1224-3447 GCA_964404355.1 uncultured Sideroxydans sp.
GCGGCAAGCGCGCTGGGCAGCAACAGCGGTTCGCTGGTGGTCTATTTCATGGCATGCAAAAAGCGCGGCAAGGCAGTGGAGAACCCTCGCCAGGTCAGCGCCTATCATTATCCGAAGCTCTTCGGGCCGAGCAGTCCGATCTTTGTGCGTGCCATGTCGGCAACTTTGGGCGGGCAGTATTGCTTCTTCATTTCCGGCACGGCCAGCATCGTCGGCTTTGAGACGCTGCATCAGGGGGATGCAGAAAAGCAGACTGCGGAGACGCTGACGAATATTCGCACATTGCTGCAACAGATTCCGCACTACGATCCCAAGCAGGGCCGCATGTTGCTCAAGGTCTATGTGCGCCATCCCGAACATCTGGCGATGGTGCGGGACAAGGTGCAGGCTGAATTTGGTTCCGCCTGCAAGGCCGTCTATCTGCATTCCAATATCTGCCGTTCCGATTTGTTACTGGAGATCGAGGGCGCCTATTTCAACGAAGTGCAGTAGCGCGCCGGTTATCAATGTGATGAACACTCTTGCCCGCTGCGCAGTCCTGTCGATGTTTGTTCTTTCCACGGCGCAGGCGCAGACCCAGCTCAAGCCCGAGTGGGAGCTCGGTGCGGGTGTCGCGGCCATTGACTTTCCGATGTACCGGGGCTCGGACGAGCGCCGCTCGTACATTCTGCCCGTTCCGTATTTCGTTTATCGCAGCGAGACACTGCAGGTCAACCGTGAGCGTTTGCGCGGACTGATTTTCAAACGCGACACTGTCGAAATGGATATCAGCGTAAACGGCTCCGTCCCCGCCAAGGGTTCCAAAGCCCGGGAAGGGATGCCCGATCTGGATCCGACGCTCGAGATTGGGCCTTCGCTCAATTTCCATTTGCTGTATTCCGAAGACAGGAAGAATACATTCGATTTGCGCATGCCGTTGCGCGGTGTGATTGCCTCCGATTTCAAACATACCCAATCTGCCGGCTGGCTGTTCCAGCCGCAGTTGAATCTGGATTATCGCGATATAGAGCACAGCGGCTGGAACATCGGCCTGGTTGGCGGGCCGATCATCTCGGACCGCCGCTACCACCAATATTTTTACAACGTTGCGCCGCAATACGCGACTCCTACGCGGCCTGCATACACCGCAAGCGGCGGCTATTCAGGCATGCAGTACATCTTTGCCTTCAACAAACGCGATCCGAACGGGCGCTGGATGGGCGGCTTCATGAAATGGGACAGCCTTAAGGGTGCCGTTTTTGCGGATAGTCCGCTGGTCAGGAGCAAACAGTATTTCACCGTTGGTTTTGCGGTCACCTGGACGTTTGACCGGTCGGACAAGCTGGTTGAAGTGGATGACGATTGAGGCGGTGGATGTCATAAAAACAGCATGGCCATGTGCTACGCTAGGGCGCAACGAGATTAGATTCAGGGAAAAGATAAAGTGATGTGGGTCTGGCGACAAATTAGGTCCGTCTACGAATACTTCGTGCTGTACGGCGGGCTGCTGTTTTTTGCGCTGATCTGCCTGGCATGGAGCCTGCCCGCCAGTCTCTTGCGTCACCTCATGCCGCATCGTACGGCACAACGCGTCGGGCGCTACGCCATCATGCTGGTGTTCCGCACCTATCTCTTCGTGATACGCGCCAGCGGGCTGGTGAAATGTGACCTCACCGCGCTGGATGTACTGCGCAAAGAACCCTCGCTTGTCATCGCCACCAATCATCCCTCGCTGATCGATGTGGTGCTGGTTGGTTCGCGTCTGCCCAACTTCGTCTGTGTGCTGAAAGCCGCGCTGCTCGACAACCCGCTGCTGGGCGGCGGCGCCAGCATGGCGGGCTATGTGCGTAACGACTCAACCGCGATGCTGATGCGCGAATCCAATGTGGCCCTGCGCGAGGGCGCGCAACTGCTGATCTTTCCCGAAGGAACGCGCACGGTGCGGCAGCCGGTCAATGAATTCAAGGGTGGGTTCGCGCTGGTTGCCAAAAAGGCGGGCGTGCCGGTGCAGACCGTGTTCATCGAGGCCAGCAGCCCCTTTCTCGGCAAACACTGGTCGTTCTTCGACAAACCGGTTTTTCCGTTGCGCTACAAGGCCCGCCTCGGGGAGCGTTTCGAAGTGAAGGGCGATGCAAAAACTTTTGCCGCCGACCTTGAGAAATACTATCGCGAACAAATGGCACAAAAAAAATCATGACTCCCTCCAAGACACATCTGGTCCTTATCCCGAGTTTTAACACTGGA
>CAYOJU010000192.1:3547-4726 GCA_964404355.1 uncultured Sideroxydans sp.
CCGGTGTTCGATGCCAGTGCGCCGCTGCTGCGCGTGCGCGGACGCAAGGTTTCCAACTGGTGGGCCAACTTCGAGACACTGTGGCAGGGCATCGGCGACTCGCTGTACGGCTTCCGCGTCTATCCGGCGCAGATGCTGCTCGGCGTGATGGAGAACAGCTATTGGATGCGCCATTTCGATTTCGACCCCGAGGCTGCAGTGCGCCTGTGCTGGTGCGGCGCGCGCCCGATCAATGTCGATGCGCCGGTGAAATATTTCCGCACCGACGAAGGGGGGGTGTCGCACTTCAACTACCTGCGCGACAACATCCTGTTGACCGGGATGCACTTGCGCCTGTTCACAGGCTTCATTGTCAGATTACCCTTGTTGATATGGCGGAAACTGTTCTGACATACTCGTCTGAACCAAACGCACTGCGCCGACCATGAGAATCACTTTCGTCCATCCCGCCGGCTTTAACTTCGTTCCCGGCCAGCCGGATTTCTCGGTATTGGCTAACCGCATGCCGCCCATCGGCATTCTCTCGCTCGCTGCCTGGCTGGATAAACACGGTCACGAAACCTTTGTGCACGATTGCCTCGGGCCGTTCGCGCCGCCCACCATCGAAGAGAATGCGGAGATCGTGTTGGCCACCAATCCCGAGATGGTCGGTTTTTCCGCTACCACTTCCGGTTTCATGGATGCGGTGGACATGGCGCAGTACATCAAACAGAAGAGCCCCGACATCAAGATTCTGTTTGGCAATGTGCATGCGTCATCCATCGGTGCGCCGCTGCTGGAACACTTTCCCGAGATCGACTACCTGTGCATCGGTGAAGGTGAAGGCGCGTTGCTCGACTATGCCAACGACATGCCGGTCGCGCAGATATCCAACATGGTGTATCGCGACGGTGAGCGCATCGTCTCCAATCCGCGCCGCCAGCGCATATTGAATCTGGACGACCTGCCGTTCCCCGCGTATGAAAAACTGAAAGGCTTCCCTGATGCCTATCACCTGCCGTTGTTCTCCTATATGAAGAAGCAGGGAGCGACCATGATCACCTCGCGCGGCTGCCCCTATACCTGCTCGTTCTGCGACCGCACCGTGTTCGAGCGCCTGTACAAGGTCAACTCCGCGCAGTACATCTACGACCACATGAAGCACCTGCGCGACAACTTCGGCGTGTATCACATCAACTT
>CAYOJU010000193.1:0-4724 GCA_964404355.1 uncultured Sideroxydans sp.
ACATCCATCTTGAGCGAATGCGCGAGATCAATGGAGGCCTGCACAATCTTGGCGCTTTGCGGAGAGGTGAGCATCTGGTTGACGAAGCTGCGATCAATCTTCATGGTGCCGATGGGGTAGCGGTGCAGCGAATCGAGGCCGGAATGGCCGGTGCCGAAATCGTCCAGTGCGAGGGTGCTGCCGGCCTCGGTGAGCTTGCCGAGCAGTTGCAGCGCAAGCTCGGGATTGTTGATGATGACGGTTTCGGTGAGTTCCAGTTTCAGTTCCGCTGCGGGCATCTGGTGACGGCTGACGATACTCTTGACGTCACCGATGAACCCGTCCCCGGTGAGTTGCGAGGGCGACAGGTTGACGCTGACAAAAGGCTTTGGGTGGTTGATGCGTTCGCGCAAAGTTGGCCAGTCCAGGCAGGCACGTTCCAGTGTCCATAATCCAATTTCGCGTATCTGCCCGGTCTGTTCCGCAACCCACAAGAAGTCCAGTGGGGAGATGATGCCGTCGACCGGATGGTGCCAGCGGATCAGTGCTTCATAGCCTGAAATACGTCCGCTGGAAAGATCGCAGATGGGTTGATAGAACATCTCGAACTGCTCTTCCCGCAAGGCTTCGGCGATGTCGTGCGCCAGACGGAGTTGTGTCGTGGCATCGCCGCGCGTGGCGTCGCGCCTGAAAGTGGTGGAGCGTGTCGGATCAAAGGTGGGCTGGTTGCGTGTGGAACGGTAGCGTTCGAGGATGGTCAGCAGCAAGTGGCGCACCACGGGATCGGTTTTCTCCAGTCGTTCCTTCACCAGTTGGCGCGGAATGGGGATGAGTACCGTATTCTCGAGGGCGCGCACGGTGGCTGTCCGGGGTTGTTGGTCGATCAGCGCGATTTCGCCGAACAGTTCACCTTTGTTGATCCGTGTGTGCTGTGTGCTGCTGACGCCGACCTCGACGCTGCCCTCTTCGATCAGGTAGGCGCTGTCACCGGGATCGCCTTCCTTGAAGATGATATCGCCGGCGGAAAAGTTTACACGATGCAGATTCTTTAACATGCCGCCCCCTGATTAAGTACGACTACGCTAACCGCGTGCAGCAGTTGCGTCAATATGTCCTGCCACATTGGCAAGCGGGCTCGCCGGTTTTATTGAAAAGATCACCAGCGCAACTCCGAGCAGACTCTGTATCAGGTAGAGGATGCTGGAGACTGCATGCCAGGTTTTGAACTGTGAGGCGAAGGCGCTGTTCATTACGTCCAGCGGCAGCGCCTGTTGCTTGAGACCGGTGATGATGGGCTGCAGGATAAATTGTCCAACAAGCACGAGCAACAGCATCAGCAGCGTGACGCGGAAAGTGTTGTGCCGTAATGCCACGCGTCCGGATTGCTGCAATTGATAGACGAACAGATAAAGCGCGCAGACGATACCGATATAGGCCTGCAGGGTGAATAACTGCCCCGCGACCATGCCTGCTAGCTGCCGGTCTGGCAGCAGCTTGAATAGCGCCGGAACAACAACATAACCCAGCGTCCACATGCCGCCGACCCAGAGCGTGACGCTCAGGGAGGCGAGATAGCGAGGCAGATCGCGCATGATTATTTATTGTTGTCGTCCAGGGCCTTGTTCAAAGCATCGGCAGGCATGTAACCCGGATTGACGTAGCCATTGGCAAAGATCAGGGCGGGGGTGCCGTTGACGCGGAGTTTTTGGCTCAATGCCTGCAATTTGGCACTGGGCACATCGCATTTGCCTGCGGCAGGCTGCACGTTGTTCAACATCAGATTATCCCAGGCTTTAACCTTGTCGTTGCTGCACCAGATACCCTGCACTTTTTCAGCTGAATTATTTCCGCCAATCACAGTAGTAAGGAACAAATACAAGGTGACATCCGTTACGTTCTGCAATTCTTGCTCCAGCTTTTTGCAGTAACCGCAATTCGGGTCGGTGAAATAGGCCAACTTGCGGCTGCCGTTGCCTTTCACTTTCTTCACTGCAATATCCAGCGGCAACTTGTCGAAATCGACGGCGAACAGCTGGCGTTCGCGGGCCTCAGTCAGATTCTGGCGGGCCTTCAGATCGAACATCTTGCCGTCGATGAGGTATTGCGCAGTTTTGTCGGTGTAAAAAATGTGGTCGCCGGTGACCACTTCATACAAACCGGGAACGGGCGATTTGTTTACCTGGTCGATCGGGCCGATGAGTTGCGCGTAGTTTTTTTGCAGCGTGTTCTTGATGGATGCAGCGGTTTTGTCGGTTTCGGCAGCGTGAGCGAGTGAAACCGAGAGCAGCAGCAACAGCAGAGTTTTGAACATTTGGAATTCCTTAAATTGAATCAATTAAGCGCGTGATGTACCAGCATTTTCTTCAGCGGTACGATTTTGTTGGTGGCATCGAGACCGAAATTTCGTAGCGCGCGCAATAACGGGTTGTCGTTGACGAACAGGTTTTTCAGCGTATCCGTGGTGAGTTGCATGGACATGATATCGCTTTGGCGCGCTTTTTCGTAGCGGCGTAGCAGGCTCGGGTCGCCGCAATCCAGTGCGCCGCGTTGCTGCAGCAATTGCGCCAGTTCGCGTACATCGCGCAGGCCCAGGTTCACGCCCTGGCCGGACAGCGGATGTATATTGTGCGCGGCATCGCCGATCAGGACCAGACGAGGCTTGGTGAGATGCGCCAGATTCAGCACGCGCAGGGCAAAGGAGGCGGGCGGGGTGATGAGTTGTAAGTCGCCCGGTGTATGGTTTGACGCCTCCGACACGCGGGCGCAGAACTCCTCGTGAGTAAGCGCCAACAGTTCGGCGGATTGCTCCGGGCTGACCGACCACACAATGGAAATGCGTTTGCCCGGCAGGGGCAACAACGCGAGGATACCGTTCGGGGTAAACCATTGGTACGCGATGCCGCGATGCGCTTTGCCGATATTGAAGTTGGCCACCACTCCATGCTGGTGGTAAGGCGTGGGCACTTCCGGCATATTGGTTTGACGGCGTACCCAGGAATCGCGCCCATCGGCGCCGACAACAAGCTTGGCACGAATCTCGCGACCGTCTTTCAACTTTAGCCGGGCAGCGTCTTCCTGTACCGACAGTTCCGCGCATTGCGCCGGATGCAGCAGCGTGAGGTTCTCCTGTTCAAGTAACCCTTGCCACAGCGCGTGTTGCAGCAAGCGACTTTCCATGATGAACGCCAGTTCGGGTGCGCCGATCTCGTAGGCGCTGAAATTCAGTCTGGAACCGGCATCGCCGAACACGCGCATTTCTTCCACCTGTTGCACGCGCGACGTATCCAGCCGCTGCCATGCGCCGCACTGTTTCAAAAAGTCCACATTACCGGGAGTGAATGCGTATATACGACTGTCCCACTCGGAATCAAGGCTGGGCAAGGGCTGGCCTTCGATTAATGCCAGCCGCAGCCCGCTGTGCTTGAGCGCGGCAGCAAGAGTGGCGCCCACAAGCCCGCCGCCGACGATGACGATATCAAAATCCATGTTGAACTTATGCAGAAAAATTCATGGGCATCATAGCATGGGCGAGTTGATTAATTTATAATCGCCGCCCCCTTTGAAAACCATCCCGTACGGGCGCATGCAAATAGGCAAATACAAGCTCAAGAACAACCTGATCGTTGCCCCCATGGCGGGCGTGACCGACAGGCCGTTCCGCATCTTGTGCAAGCGCATGGGCGCGGGCATGGCGGTTTCCGAGATGGTGGCTTCTAACTCGTTGTTATACGGCTCAGAAAAAACCAAACGCCGCGCCAACCATGCAGGCGAGGTCGATCCGATCTCGGTACAGATTGTCGGTGCGGACCCGAAGATGTTGGCGCAAGCCGCTCAATACAATGTGGACAACGGCGCGCAGATCATCGACATCAACATGGGCTGCCCTGCCAAGAAGATATGCAACGTCATGGCGGGTTCCGCCCTGATGCAGAACGAGAAACTGGTGGCCGAGATCCTGGAAGCGGTGGTTGGTTCGGTGAACGTACCGGTTACCCTGAAGATCCGCACCGGCTGGGACAAGTCCAACCGTAATGCGGTGAATATCGCCCGCATTGCCGAAGCCAGCGGCATTCAGGCGCTGGCCATCCATGGCCGCACCCGCGCTTGCGCCTACATCGGCGATGCCGAATACGACACCATCCGCGCCGTGAAAGACGCCGTGCGCATCGCCATCATCGCCAACGGCGACATTACCACCCCGGAAAAAGCCAAATTCGTGCTCGACCACACCTGCGCCGACGCCGTGATGATTGGTCGCGCCGCACAGGGGCGTCCCTGGCTGTTCCGTGAGATCGAACATTTCCTGAATACCGGCACACACCTGTTGTCGCCGCATGTGGAAGAGATCCAGAGCGTGCTCATCGCGCACATGGCGGATCTTTACGACTTCTATGGCGAACACACGGGACTGCGCGTGGCGCGCAAACACATCTCCTGGTACACCAAAGGTTTGCCGGGATCGGCCGTCTTCAGGCATCGCATGAACCAATTGGAAAGCGTCGACGAACAGGCGCAGGCAGTAACTGAATTCTTTGAAGAACAAAAAGCCAGCAGCGCAAGGTTGCTGTACGAAGGGGAGCTTGCAGCATGAGCAGCAAGCAGGGGCCCCGCAAGGCGGGGATGTGCGCGTCCGCGAGTACTGCTGGCCACCGACACGCAACAGATAGGACTAACAAGATCAATAAAGAGGTGGCAGCATGACAGAAGACTGCGGGATCAACGAGAACGACATTGCCAGGCATGTG
>CAYOJU010000194.1:0-4715 GCA_964404355.1 uncultured Sideroxydans sp.
TAAATACGTATAATGCCATGACTTAATTAATCACATTATTTGGCATATTTTAATTATTACATAAATGTAATCTTGCGACAGTATTTGATATCATAATCATAATGCACGTATGTCCAACTTAATTATTGTAATTAGACGTCTCTAAATCCAACAATCTCCCACATGGACAAGTGCAACCTTTTGATTATATATCCTTAACTTTATTGCATGCAACTTTTCTGTCTTTACTTATCGTATTTCTTAAACAATTCCGTCCATCAATTATGCTAACAAAGGACTTAAGCGGCATTTGTCACATTTATTCGCAACTAAACCGACATAAATCACGCTGCCAACATAACTGAATGACATGAATCTGATTTGGACATATAGTTTAGAAATTACACGCAAGTGTGATTAGACGTGCCTATTTCTAATTGAGTCACCTTTACTTTACTGTATGAGGCCAAAAATTTAAACTTTAAAGAAAGAAATAATGAAACTGAAACTGAATGCAACTTGTATATATCATCAAAATTGTTTACAATTGCATTACATAGAACATCCAAAAACAGAACTTAAAACATATTCAGACTCCCACATTTTCTAATTATCCTAAACAGATATTACACCCATACAAGCAACATGTTGGTGAAACTTCTTGGGTGGTAATCCTTTAGTAAGAGGATCCGCAATCATGGAGTCTGTACCTATGTGTTCTATACATAATTCATTATTCTGCACTCTCTCTTTTACAACCAAAAACTTAATGTCAATGTACTTCGACTTTGACGAACTTCGGTTGTTGGTTGCGTATAACACTGCTGAATTGTTGTCACATAATAATTTGAGTGGTTTCTGAATAGAATCCACAATTTTCAGCCTTGTGACCAAGTTCTTCAGCCATACGCCATGATTAGATGCTTCATAGCATGCGACAAATTCGGCTGCCATAGTGGAGGAGGCTACCAATGACTGCTTAGCGCTCTTCCATGACACGGCACCGCCTGCCATCATAAAGATGTATCCTGATGTCGATTTCATGCTGTCGACACATCCTCCAAAATCAGAATCGGTATATCCAATGACCTCGAGCTGTTCCGATCTCCGATACGTGAGCATATAGTCCCTTGTTCTCTTTAGGTATCTCAACACTCGCTTGGCTGCCTTCCAGTGTTCCATACCTGGGTTACTCAAATATCTCCCTAGCATTCCGGTAATGAACGCAATATCCGGACGCGTGCATACTTGTGCATACATGATGCTACCCACGGCTGAGGCATAGGGGATATCTTTCATGATGTTTTTATCTAAGTCAGTTTGGGGACATTGTTTTAGACTAAACTTATCTCCTTTTGATACAGGGGTATCTCCTGGTTTACTGTTTTGCATGCCAAATCTTGTTAGAATCTTATCGATATAGTTCCCCTCGGATAACCTCAGAATACCTTGAGATCTATCTCTAAGTATTTCAATCCCTAGAACAAATGATGCATCACCAAGATCTTTCATTTCAAAGTTCTTAAATAAAAAATTCTTAGTTTGATGCAACATGTCCTTATCGTTACTGGCAAGCAATATGTCATCTACATATAAAACCAAGAAAATAAATTTACTCCCACAGAACTTAAGGTATATACATTCATCTACTATGTTAGACTCAAAACCAAATGAGCTAACAACTTTGTGAAACTTATGATACCATTGTCGAGATGCTTGTTTTAGCCCATAGATAGATTTCTTAAGTCTGCAAACCATAGACCCTGCATCACCTGATACAAAGTTTTCTGGCTGCTTCATATAGATCGTTTCATCAATGTCACCATTGAGAAACGCCGTCTTTACATCCATCTGATGAAGTTCTAAATCATAATGTGCTACAAGCGCCAATATAATCCTTAAAGAGTCTTTCGATGAAACTGGAGAGAAAGTCTCTTTATAATCAATGCCTTCTTTCTGTGTGAAACCTTTCGCAACAAGACGTGCTTTGAATTTTTCAACATTGCCTTTAGAATCCCGCTTAGTCTTAAATATCCATTTGCAACCAACGGGTTTCTTGCCTTTAGGCAACGGAACGATATCCCAAACGTCATTGTCATACATAGATTTCATCTCTTCATTCATGGCATTAATCCACATTTGAGAGTTAGAGCTTTCCACAGCTTGTTTGATATTAATAGGATCATTTTCAAACATGCCAATGTCAAACTCATGTTCTTGAAGATATGCATAATCATTTGATTGTGTAGATCTTTTCTCTCTAGTAGATCTCCTAATTGGCACAGGCTCTAGATTTTCTTGAGGTTCATTTACAACTTGATCTTCAACAGGAGGAGGAACATCATTACCAACTTCTGAATCTCCCACAGGCCCTAGGCCATCAACATTTGTCATGTCAATGTCAGGGTTTGGGTTGGGTTCAGGTCCATTTGTGTTCTCTATTCCATGTTGAGTTTCTAACTGAGTTGTTTGGGATGATGAAGTTTGCACATTGTCAAAAGATGTATTTCTAAACGCAATCGGAATTTGAACAAAACTAGGACTTTGGTCCATAGTCTCATTCGCATTCGTCTCTTCTTCTTCAAAAATACTATCTTTTGTCATATCTCCCCCCACAAACTCATTATCCTCAAAAAATTTTGCACTTCCTGACTCGAAAACTGTATGTTCTGTTGGATTATAGAATTTGTACCCCCTAGATCGTTCAGAATAGCCTATAAAGTAACAACTAACGGTTCTTTCGTCCAGTTTCTTTTCGCTTGGCTTATAAGGCCTAGCTTCACATGGACATCCCCAAACTCTCAAATGATTCAAGCTAGGCTTGCGCCCAACCCATAACTCGTAAGGGGTCTTGTTAGCTGCTTTAGTAGGCACTCTATTAAGTATGTATGCTGCAGTCTTTAAGGCTTCTCCCCACAAATTCTCAGGTAGAGTTGTACGAGCAATCATACTTCTCACCATGTCTTTAAGGGTGCGATTTCGTCGCTCAGCAACACCATTCATTGCAGGCGAACCTGGCAACGTATACTGAGGCACAATTCCGCATTCCTCTAAGTATTTTGCAAAGGGACCTTGACGCTGTTCTCCTGATCCATCATAACGACCGTAGTATTCACCACCACGATCAGAACGAATGGACTTTATACGTTTGTTAAGTTGTAACTCAACTTCCGTTTTGAACTTTATGAACACGTCTAATGCTTCCGCCTTTTCTTTTATTAAGTAAATATGACCATATCTTGAATAATCATCTATGAATGTGATAAAGTAACGGTGACCATTTCTTGTAGCCTTTGGAAAAGGACCACAGATATCCGTATGAATCAATTCTAAGACATCATTACATCTTTTTGCATCATACTTACGTTTATTAGTTTGTTTTCCCTTTATACAATTTACACAATCACTTAAGTTTGTAAAATCTAAAGGTTGGAGAATATCATTAGACACAAGACGTTCTATCCTTTTCATAGAGATATGTCCTAATCGCTTGTGCCATAATGTTGCAGATTTCTCGCAAGTTAATTTACGTTTTCTATTATCTATATGCAGTGCCTCTGAATGTGAAGTGTCTATATCTAGAAAATAAAGATTATCATAAGAAGACAGGATACCAGAAGCAAGAAGCTTAGAATTTTGACACAAACTGAAATTTCCATTACTAAATGAACATACATAACCATTTTTGTCCAAATAAGATACAGAAATTAGGTTCCTTCTGAATGATGGAACCACTAAAGCGTCAAAACTTAAATAAAATCCTGTCCTACATAATAATCTAAATTTTCCTATGCTTTTCACTTCTACTTTGTTGCCATTTCCTACGTAAACGTAGCGCTCCGCCTCACTTGGCTTGCGATGGCTTAGGCAACCTTGCATCGATATACTGATGTTAGATGTTGCACCTGAATCTATCCACCAAGTATATCTAGATACAGAACTTAAATTAACTTCAGAACAAACTAAAGCAAGAGACAGCTTAATCTGACTTAGATTTGACATTATGTTTAGATCTGAAAATTCAAGAACAAAGAAATAATTTAGATACGATGCGTCACGATTTGATCCTTAATCATAATTCTAAAATCTATCTAAAGGCCTGTGTAAAACTATTTTCTCCATTAAATCTTTAGCCAAAACACCATTCAGTAATGAAACACCTTTGGGTGCAATCATTACCTTCAGGCACTTTGGTGTAGTGAATAAAGTACAAACATGTAACCTTTTTGTTAATCAACCTTTGGGTCAAACTAACATATCCATGAACTAACGACCAGGCCAGTCAACGGGGGGAGGAGGATCACAGACGGATCGCTTATGTTCCAAGCCCCCGATGCTTTTCTAGACATCGCTAGTCCATGTGTGTTGCAACTTATTTTTATACACTACCCTTATGCACCAAACAACTTAGCAGGCGCCAACCCTCCTTTGGGAAAGCTAACACCCACGTCCATTGCCAGTACGTCATTTCAACTTGTCATGAGTCATCCTTGCAATCGTCTTACAGAGAGCGGTTCGTTTGCGAACATCAATGCTTGACTCATGCAAAAAAACAACACATGTATACTTAAAACGCCTTTAGTTAGATTCCAAAATTATGCCTAAAACCTAATCTAGGACGTACCTATAAAATCTACTCGTCCTAAATAGAATACAGCATCTTATAGCACTTTTAAATTAGAATATACTAATTTTATATGTCAACTATATTCATCAAAATAATTATTAGGTTTTAG
>CAYOJU010000195.1:0-2569 GCA_964404355.1 uncultured Sideroxydans sp.
AGATCTTGCGGGTTCAAGATCGTGTTTTGGGGAAGAAGGAGGATTTGACTCAATCTTGTGTGTAGATCAGAGTCAGATCGATGGCAGGTGAGGGTTCGAACACGGGTCTTGCAATGAAAGAGGCCTTGGAAAAGCTGAGTGGTGATGAGATCGCAATGTTGATGCGAGCATTCAGCTTTGCCTCTAGTGACACGGCACCGAAACCAACCCCAGCACCTGCACCAGCACCAGCACCTAGGGTGGAGCTTCCCCCGATTGATGTGAAACTCGATGGTCCAGCTTCGTATCTGCGCTGGTCACGTCGGGTGCGGTACACTCTAGTAGGGAGGAAACTAGAGGGGTACTTGACTGGAGCAGTTACTGAGCCGGTTGAGGGTACTCCAGTATGGGATGAGTGGAGGTCCACTCACATGCTGGTGTATGTCTGGCTCTTGAACTCGATGACTACACCGATTGCGGCCAATGTGGATGGTATGGAGGATGTGCGGTGTGTCTGGGAGAAGCTGAGGAAGACTTATGATGGAGTGGGGAACAACCTGAGGGTCTACCAGGTCAAAGGGGAGATCGCTGCTTGTGTACAGGGGGAGAGGACTGTGCAGGAGTATGCCATAGAGCTGGAGCGCTTATGGCTGGATCATGACCACTGCACGAGGACATTGTGTTGCCCTGATCCTGCGTGCAGGAAGACTGAGGCTTGCATGCAGGATAGGACCATGGGGTTTCTTAGAGGTCTGGCCCCAGCCTTCGAGCAGAGGACTGCGATGTTACTGGCTCAGCCGAAGATTCCCTCGCTTGAGGAGGCAGTCTCGGCCATGATACAGGAGGAGACCCGGATCGGGCTCCAGACCGGGGCAGGGGGACTTCCAGGGGTGAAGTCAGCTCTAGCCGTCTCCAACTCAGGTGGTACCAGGTCTAGAGGTGAGACCCGGGAGTGCTACAATTGTGGAGAGGTAGGCCACCTGAAGTCGGCTTGCACTAAGCCACCAAAGGTGAGGAACTCTGGTGGACGTGGTCAGACTGGAGAGCGCGGTCGTGGTCGTGGCCGCAGAGGAGGTGGAAGAGGAGGCTACCGGGCAAACCTGATGGTAGCAGGTGAAGAGGATGAAGGGGGTGCGCAGGATGAGGAGCTCTCTGCGGAGGATCAGGAGCTCTTGAGGGCCTACTCCCAGCTACTTAGGAGGAAGGGAAAAGGTGCAGCAGAGGATGCATCTACCTCGGGTAACATTGCCACTTATGCTCATTCAGTTGCAGGTACTAGTGACACCCATGCTCTTGCCTCTATATCCACCGTTAGTTCACCATGTATTATTGATTCTGGTGCTTCCAGACATGTGACGGGTAATGTTGGGGAGTTTTCTTCCTATACTCACCTGGCAGTCCCTGAGAGTATTCAGACAGCCGATGGTACGGCCCAGCCCGTAGTGGGTAAGGGTACTGTGCGATGTACCGACTCCTTGACTTTGTCCAATGTTTTGCATGCTCCATCTTTTCCAGTTAATCTCTTATCCATTAGTGCTATTATCCTCCAACTGAAATGTGTTGTTTCTTTTGATATTCCCAAGGTGATCTTCCAGGAGAAGGGAACGGGCAGGAGGCTTGGGACTGGCACATGGCGTAATGGCTTGTGGTTTCTTGAGAGAGAAGGGATGGACTCAGCCCTCGCATCTGTGGTGGAGAGATCTGGAGGAGTGAGGAGTAGTGTGGAAGACTTGTTGTTGCTCTACCATAGGCGGATGGGTCATTCTTCTTTTAGTCTTTTGAGTCGTTTGTATCCAGCTATGTTTGAAAAAGCTAATAAAGAGAGACTAGTTTGTGATGCTTGTGAGTTTGGCAAGCACACCAGGAGTTCGTATGTTAGTACAGGTAGTAGGAGCACCTGTAGTTTTGATTTGATACATTCTGATGTGTGGGGACCTTGTTCCACAACTTCTGTTAATGGCTTTCGATATTTTGTGTCTTTCATTGATTGCTTTTCTCGTACTACTTGGCTTTATTTGATGAAAAACAAGAATGATGTGCTTGCTTGTTTTAAAGATTTCCACAAAGGGGTTCAGACTCAATACGGGGCAGTAGTGAAGGTATTGAGGTCTGACAATGGGACAGAGTACACGAACAATGCGTTCAGAGAGTACTTATCCTCCCAGGGAATCCTGCATCAGACCACGTGTCCGTACACACCAGAGCAGAATGGGGTGGCAGAAAGAAAGAACAGGCATCTCCTTGAGGTAGCGAGAAGCATGATGATCTCAATGAATGTACCAAAGTACTTGTGGGGACAGGCAGTCCTGACAGCTGCGAAACTGATCAATAGGATGCCCTCACGTGTGCTGGAGTGGAAGTCCCCGCTTGAGTTATTGAAAGGTGAGATTAGTGATAGTCTCCCTTTGAAGGTATTTGGTTGTGTGTGTTTCGTGCAGAACAACAGACCAAATGTGGGAAAACTGGATCCGCGAGCGGTCAAATGTATCTTTGTGGGATACTCGGCCACTCAAAAAGGCTACACATGTTGGAGTCCCGTGGAGAGGAGGTTGTTTGTTAGTATGGATGTCACATTTCGAGAGCATGAGCC
>CAYOJU010000195.1:2669-4694 GCA_964404355.1 uncultured Sideroxydans sp.
AACGAGGCGGGGATGATCCCGATAATGGTGGCACTCAAGCTCAAGGGGAGCTGCGAGTGTACACGAGGAGAAGGAGGCAGATTGAGGATACCGCGCCTACAGTGCCGCTTGTGCCAAGTCCCTTGTCCCTGCCTACCCCGACTTCTGAGACACCATCCACTGACTCAGAGTACACAGGTGATATGATTCCTCTCTCTACTCCCACTCCCATGTCGGTAAGGAGGACTCCTCGCCTCAATGCGGGAGTTCCCCCTGATCGATACGGTTTCCCACATGATATTGCCCAGTTTGTTTCTTACTCTCACATCTCACCTGCACATGGAGCATTCATTGCATCTCTGGACATTGTCTCTATTCCTAAGTGTTGGCAGGTTGCTAAGGAGGATCCAAAGTGGAAAGCCGCCATGCTTGAGGAACTTGAGGCTCTCGCAAAGAACAAAACCTGGAAGCTTGTGCCATTACCACCAGGAAAGAAGGCGGTTGGATGCAAGTGGGTTTTCACTGTGAAGCAAAGCCCAGAGGGTCGGGTTGAGCGTTACAAGGCCCGGTTGGTGGCAAAGGGGTACAGTCAGACGTACGGTATTGACTATGATGAGACTTTTGCACCCGTGGCGAAGATGAGTACAGTGCGGACACTTGTTTCCTTAGCAGCGAATGGGGGTTGGAAGTTACATCAGCTTGATGTGAAGAATGCCTTCCTTCACGGTGAGTTGTTGGAGGAGGTGTACATGGAGGTCCCACAGGGTTTTGGCACGAAACAAACGGAGGGTAAGGTGTGCAGACTCAAGAAATCTCTTTATGGGCTGAAGCAGTCCCCTCGAGCCTGGTTTGACAGGTTTAGGAGGGCTATGGTAGGCATGGGGTATCGGCAGACCAATGCAGACCATACAGTGTTCTTCAGGCGACATGGAGTTCACATTACGATGCTGGCAGTGTATGTGGACGACATGATTATCACTGGTGATGATGAGGGTGAGATTGCATCACTGAAGAAGAGGTTGAGTAAGGAGTTTGAAGTGAAAGACTTGGGGCAACTCAGATATTTCCTTGGGATTGAGATAGCTCGTGGTGCAGAGGGGATTGTCTTATCTCAAAGGAAGTATGTGCTGGATTTGCTTACAGAGACAGGTATGCTAGGGTGCAAGCCTGCTGTGGCCCCGATCGATCAAAAGTCTAAGCTGAGTGCTGAGGCAGGAGAGCCAGTTGATAAGGAGAGGTACCAGAGGTTAGTTGGTCGCTTGATCTATTTGAGCCACACTCGTCCTGACATCTCCTTTGCGGTGAGTGTGGTGAGTCGCTACATGCATGACCCTAGGGAGGGTCACATGGATGCTGTGTACCAGATCCTGAGATACCTGAAGAGTGCACCAGGCAAGGGGTTGATCTTTCGCAAGAATGGGCATTTGAGTATTGAGGGATATTGTGATTCAGACTGGGCTAGTTGTGCCGATGACAGGAAGTCCACGTCTGGATATTGCATGTTTGTAGGAGGCAATCTGGTCTCCTGGAAGAGCAAGAAACAGTCGGTAGTTGCGAGGTCCACAGCCGAGGCAGAGTACAGGGCCATGGCTTTAGGTGTTGCAGAGATGATGTGGTTGAGAGCTCTGTTGGTGGAGCTCAAGATGGACCAAGGGGCACAAATGAAGCTGTGGTGCGACAATAAGTCAGCTATTAGCATTGCTAATAACCCTGTGCAGCATGACAGGACCAAGCATGTGGAGATCGACAGATTCTTCATCAAGGAAAAACTGAATAGCGGACTACTTGAGCTGGGACATGTAGCTACTAGAGAGCAAGTGGCTGACTGTCTCACTAAAGGGCTTAGTTCGTTAGATTTGTCGAGACTATGTGACAAGATGGGCCTAGTGGATATCTTTCGTCCATAGGCTCATCTTGAGGGGGAGTGTTGGTATGTTTTGTATTAGGATAGTTTGGAGGGGTTAATTTGTAAGAGTGCTTTGTATGGCTATATAAGCCTAACCCTTTATTAATAAAGATAATCTCTTTTTTTACACAAATCTAGTG
>CAYOJU010000196.1:0-4693 GCA_964404355.1 uncultured Sideroxydans sp.
CTCTGGTGTGCGAACAAATGGCATCGGGTATGGCCGTGCCCCGAAATCCCGCAGTTTGCGAGCTCGGTACAAACGCTGTTCCTGAGTTTCACCTGGCCAATATCCGACGAGAATGTAGACCATGATGTGATCAGGCTTCACACCATACTTAACGAGCCGGTTCAACCCTGCAAACAGGCGCTCCTCATCCTTGAGGTTATCCCACGCCGTGTAGATACACTTGCGTTTCATCGAATCGTCGCGGTAGTCGATGCTGGCGATAGCTTCGGCGGCTTCATCGGTCAGAAAACGAGCGTTGATGCCTTGATTGAAGCTGACCTTGAAACGGCCATCGCGAATTTCAGTGATACGATCCCGCCAGTTCGGTTGGCCAAAAAAATCGTTGTCGAGCAATAGCAACTCGCGAGGATATTGTTCACCTCGCCAGATTTCAGCTACGGTGTTTTCTGGCCGCATCGCGCCTTCCTTCCGTGGCACAACGCAGAACGAACAGCGCAGGCGGCACCCGCGTTGAGTGAATCCGATGCTCTGACGCCACTTCGGATATACGCTGTAATCCTGTTTTGTCGTCGTTATGCCGTGTTGCTCGAGCGTCACTGAAACATTGACACCAGTGCCGCCCACAATCGCGGTAGGGAAATGCTGCAAAAGCTGGTCAATGGCGGGTTTGGTTTTCTCAAAAATCGCGGAGCCGTAAACTCTATCTGGATGGTCCCAAAGCTCACGCGTTGGGTTGCCGGTGTGCCGCAACGTAACCTCGTCGCCAAGCGCCCGATGATGGGCGGCGATGCGCATCAGCGCAATGTTTGGAATCTTGCCGTCGAGTTGGAACAGCAGAATCTTCACTAACTCAAACCTTCCATAATCAGGTCGGTTTCCTGACCGAGCTTTGCGCGTAGGTCACTCCACGAAAGCCAGTGTTTTGGCGTCCAATCCTTCGAATAGACTTCGCCGCGCGGCAAAATTGGAGCAACCCAACCAGGTGCGTAGAAAACGCGGTAATGCCACACATCGTTTTTCTTGCCCTCCGGATAATACGGCGGCTCGGCCCAGATCAGATTTTTGGTTGGGCCGAAAAACAGGTCAATCCACTCGTCGCTTAGATCCTTGTCGAGCGGGCGCGGCTTGCCAGTTTCCGGGTCGCGGAAGCTCAGCGACAAGTGCAAGCAGCGTTCGTAATCTGGATTCTTCCACCAGCCGCACTCGTGCATTCCTTCATCGCGCGTGAAAAGCAGAATGGAACCGTCAGGCTTGTACGCGGCCGTGCAGGAATCTGAATACGCTTTGGCGCGCGGTGTCATGATGCCGTCGTAGGTTCCAAGTGCGGCTCGCGATTTCACCCAACTGACGATGTTGGCCTTGGTCCACTGCTCGGTGAACATTCTCATCGGTCAAACTTTGGGTTCCAGCCGGCGGCAGCGGCCATGGCCAGTTTCGGGTCTAAACGGACGATTTCCTTTTCAAGGTCCTCACCAAACTGTTTTGCAAACCGCGCGGTTGGCCGCTTCTTAAACGCCGGATGGCGCAAGGCCAATTGACTCGTGCCAATTCGCGAGTGCGGACAAATGGCATCGGATACGGACGCGCGCCGAATTCTCGAAGCTTTCGGCACCGTGGGTTTTGCGGTCATCTGATTTGTTCCATTCGTTGAAGGTGTTTCAACATGGAACGGACAGCCCTTGCGATTATGAGCGCTGGTTTATCCGAGCCGCCGTCGTGAAACGGCACAAAATCTTTGGTTACGATCTCGACAAAGGTGTCGTCTCCGCGTTTTCTGACGGTCCATGCTGATATTTTGTCCGATAGTGTTTCGAACAAGCTGACGGCAGCGTGGAAGTGTTCTGAATAGCCGTGGCACACCCGCGAAATTTTAAACGATACAACCGGGCGAAACTCTTTGGCGGTTGTGGTTATTGGGAGCGCGAATTGCTTGCAGATATTCACCTTCCAGTTTTCAAACATTTTTGGCCATAACGATTTTTTAGACCTGTCGTTGAGAGCATCGATGATGTGTTGCCAGTTGGCGCGGTTCAAAGGTGTGTCGTTTGGAGTGCCAAAATCTTCGAAGTGCACGCCGTCAAAACACATGATGAGAAAATCACGGGCCTTTTCACCGAGCAACTCGGTTATTTCGAGGTCGATAGGTTGACTCTGTACAACGATTTCGGGTGTTGTTTCGTTCATATAACCTCGCAGGCGACTTGGCTGGTTTTGTTGCGGACGGCGCGGCGGAACCAACGCGGCATTGCCCATGCGCCCTGTAACGGCGTGCGTGGGGCGCCGGTCAAACGCGAGTTCGAAAAACTGCATGACGGGTCGGACTGTTTCAATTGGGTGAACCCGTTCGCTGAGCATTTTTACATGCTCCAAGGTCCACGGGTGATCATTGCCAATGTCGCAAAACGTGGCGCGGATTTTCGCTTTTGGAATTCCGCTCTCGCGCACAAGCCAGAGCAAAGCCGCTGCTGAATCTTTTCCACCAGATACGCCAACGTGCCAAATGGTGCGGTCGGTAACTTTCGGCGGCTGCACGATCGTTTCCGGCAAGTCGAGGGTGGATTGACGGCCATCGCTCATAAAATGGTTTGCGGACGGTCGTTATCAGCCCACGGATTGCGCGCGTCGAAATCTCGGACACCACGGCTTTGTGCCTGTTTGTGACTGGCGGATGTCATATTTTGTCCTTTTTTGTCCAAAGGCGGTGTGTTACTGTTATTGCGAATTTGATGGGTCAAAGCGCGTCGAAGAGCCTGCAAATAAAGGCAAACCGGCAGTTTTGAAGCATCTGCGGAGAGGTGGCTGAGTGGCCTAAAGCGGCGGTTTGCTAAACCGCCATATTCCTTCAACTTTCCTAGGAAAATCACACGCACCCCGTTTCTTTGTGCCCGTTTTGTGACAGACGAAGCACGCTAACGATTTCACTGGCCCGTTTAAGTGCGTCGGCAAATGTTCCAACGCGCCTCGCGTATTCCGACTGCACGGGTGTGTCTCCCGAAAAAAGCGAGTAGTTCCCGACGATCAGTTGTTGCTCCGCTTCGCGAACTTTGTTTAGGTCACGGCAGTAGTTCGGAGGCTGTTGACCGATGGCCTGACCAGCCATGCAATAATCGTCCGGCTTCCCTTTGTAGTATTCCGATTTTACCCACGTAGGAATGTCCTGCCACTGCCCGTTGTGAAACAAGCGCGGCTTTAATTCCCATCCGCACGCAGTTGCTATTGCAATGTTGATATCGTTTTCGGTCATGCAGATTTCCTCAATGGCGTGACGTTGGCGGCGGCTTCGCGACGGATGCCGTACCATGCGGCTGCTTGTTGCGAGGTCACCAACTCCAAATAATGTTTCTCGATCGTGGCCGGGCTGTTACCGCTCTCTTGGGCTGCCTGGTGCTTGTTGCCTTTCAATTCCGCGCAACGATACGTGATGAAGCTGTGGCGAAGTGCGTTATCTTTCGGTTCGATGCCAACGGCGCGGCAGAGCAACGCAAATTTGCGGATGGCGATTTGCTCGCTCATCGGAACTATACAAGCCGACTCTTCGGCAGTTCCTTTTTTGGGAACGTAATCGGCAACCCAATCGCGCAACGTTTCGTTTATCGGCACCAACCTCCGGCTGGTTGAACGTGTGGTGCGACCGCGCGTGCGTTTGCCGGTCACGTGAATGTTGCCGGTCTCCCAATTAAAATCCGTCCAACTGGTGCGGCACCGTTCAGCAGTGCGCAGGCCGCCAAAGCCGCCGGTGCTGACAAATGGCACGAGCTTGCCAAAATCTTCCCGGTCCGCATCAGTGATCGTGTGGCCGAGTTCCTTGGTCACGTCACGACCGGCTTTATCGGTGGCAGCAACGTCCAGAATCGTCCACGTCACTTTTTTAAGCAGCGGAATCTGGCCAAGGGCGCCGCGCAAAATCTTTTCCATCTCTGCCGGTGTGTAGATGGTAACGATGGTCTCAGGCAGGATGCCGGGCGAAACTTCTGTCAGCTCGTTCCAGTCGCGCGGCAGATAACCGCGCGACTTGGCGTAAGTGAAAGCGTTTTTAACCGCGCGGATGTAATTAAGCTTGGTTTGCGACTCGACTTTGAGCGTGTCGACCCAGTCTTGAAAATCACGCGCGGCAATATGGGTGACGTTGCATTGGAAATGCTCGGCAAACACGTCCAGACGCACGCGCAGGTCTTTAAGATGGCGATGGTCACAACGCTGCTTGGTTTTGGCCGCTAGAAATTCTCCGTTCAGTTTGCTGACCGTGATTGGGGTCACGTTGCGGTTGCGCGCGGCGTAATCGTGGCACGCGGTGATAATGAATTGCGGGTCACGCTGTGGCTGGGGCAGGGCAGTAAGAGCCGCCACGATGGTTTCAGCAATGGTGATGAGGTTGAGAGGACGCGGCAGCGCAATGGTCGCCACCTTATCTTTTGCGGCGCTGTATTCAGCCACCTGCGCATCGGTCATGGTGAGCGTGGCCGTTTGCGCGTTGGCAATCCTGCGCGCGGCGTTCTGCGCTTCGATGGTGAGTTTGCCGAGGTCAGCCGATTGTTTGCGAACGAGTTCCCCAGCCAGCCAATATTTGAGCGTCCACGATTGATAGACGCGCCCAGCCACCTTGGCAGGTGTCGGGTAAATTTTCACCGTCACCGAGCCTTCGGTGATTTCGATGGGCTTGGATTTTTTTCGGCGGTTCATTTTTAACAGGAGG
>CAYOJU010000197.1:0-2614 GCA_964404355.1 uncultured Sideroxydans sp.
CTCGGCGCTTTCGGCATTCACTGGTACGGGCTGATGTACCTGCTCGGTTTCATCGTTTTCATCTGGCTGGGCAGAAAACGCCTGCGCACGCTGAACCAGCCCGGCTGGGATGACAAATTTCTCGACGACCTGCTGTTCTACGGCGTGCTCGGCGTGGTGCTGGGCGGACGGCTGGGCGAGGTGCTGTTCTACAACCCCGGCTATTATTTTTCGCATCCAGTAAAGATCCTTGCCGTGTGGGAAGGCGGCATGTCGTTCCACGGCGGATTCCTCGGTGTAATGGCGGCAATGGTTCTGTTCGCGCGCAGCCGCAAAATCCAGTGGCTGGCACTGATGGATTTCATCGCACCGCTGGTTCCGCCGGGTCTGGCCTTCGGACGGCTCGGCAATTTCATCAACGGCGAATTATGGGGCCGCCCCACCGATGTGCCGTGGGCCATGATATTTCCGCAGGTAGACAATGTTCCGCGCCATCCTTCGCAGTTGTATGAGTTCGCGCTGGAAGGCGTCGCCTTGTTCACCCTGCTGTGGTTCTTTTCCAGCAAGCCGCGTCCGATGGGTGCCGTGTCCGGTCTGTTCCTCATCGGTTACGGCAGTTTCCGCTTCATCGGCGAATTCACGCGCAATCCGGATGATGGCATTTTCGGGCTGATGACGTTCGGCATCAGCATGGGACAGTGGCTGAGCCTGCCGATGGTATTGGCGGGTATCGCAATGATGGTTTGGGCATATCGTCGCGCTGCACGATAAAAACGCCATGCGTCGCGCCTTTGCCTTCACTTTCATTTATACGTTCTTCGCCGGTTTTGCCCATGCCGAGAATTCGGCCATGGAAGCGTGCTCCAGCATCGTGAACAAGAATGACAGGCTGAAGTGTTACGACCAAGCTGCCACTATCAAACCGCCGCCGCGCAGCTATCTGACTCAAGCCTGGGATCTGGATGGCTTGGGAAACCCCGATGTGAGCGGCATACGCCATCTCGAGCCTTATCGCAAAAATTATCTGTTGATTCGCCATACGTCCAGCATCAACGACTCCCCAAGCTCACCAGCGCCAAACCATACGGTGCAGACGCCTTACCCCTACCAGAAGGAGGAGATAAAATTCCAGTTCAGCGCCAAATCGGAGGTAGGTAACTACCGCGATCTGGAATTTCTGGGCTTCAAGAATTTCCGGCTGTGGGGCGCTTTCACACAGCAGTCCTATTGGCAAGCATTCAACGTGAGCGACTCTTCACCCTTCCGCGAATCAAACTATGAGCCTGAACTCATCGGCACGTTCGGTACGGGAAACGCGCAAGGATGGAAATTGCTCAATCTCGGTTTTGCTCATCAGTCGAATGGCCGCAACAACCCGGATTCGCGCAGTTGGAATCGACTGTATCTGCAGGGTGGCTGGGAATGGGAGGATATCTATGTAATGGGACGCAGTTGGTGGCGATTGCCCGAAAGTCCTGGCAAGGATGACAACCCCGATTTGACCCAATATATCGGACGCGCCGAACTGTCCGTCCACTGGCTGCCGGAACGGGACGATGAAGTCATCATGCTGATTCGCAGCAACCTCAATCCGCACGGACACAAGGGGTTTCTGCAGCTGGACTGGGCCAGTCCGTTCAGAATCGGCAAGTCTTCCCAACTCAATTTTCAGCTGACCACCGGTTATGGCGACAGCCTGATTGACTACAACCACTGGCAGTCAACGATCGGCATAGGCGTCGTGTTCAAGGAATGGTGATGCGTCCATGCGGTTGACACTCTCCTCCCCCTACCAGATACTCCAAGAATCGCATTCGTAAAGGCTGTTCGCTTTGGACGATTTCTCACTGGGCACGCTGTTCACCGCCCTGCTCATCATCCTGATTTGCTCGGGATTCTTCTCTGCGTCCGAAACCAGCATGATGGCCATCAATCGTTACCGGCTGAATCATCTGGTACGCAAAGGCAACAAAAGCGCCAGGCTCACCACAAAACTTCTCGCGCAGACTGACAAGCTGCTTGGCTCAATCCTGTTGGGTAATACGCTGCTCAATGTAGCCGCCGCAACCTTGGCCGAGATCATCGTGTTACGCCTGTTCGGGCATGACAACAGCACTGCGCTGTTGATCGGATCATTGGCCGTCACCTTCACGATCCTGGTTTTCAGCGAGATCATGCCCAAGGTCGTCGCCGCCAGCCATGCCGAGCGCATGGCATTGCCATCCAGTTATGTCCTGGCGGTCATCATCAAGCTGTTCTATCCGGTGGTGTCCATCGCCACTGCATTGGTGCGCGGCATGTTGTGGCTGGTGCGCATCAAGATACAGACCGATCATAGCCATCACAAAATGAGCCTGGAAGAATTGCGTTCGCTGGTGCTGGAGGCCGGAAACTTCCTGCCGCGCAAACACCAAAAGATGCTGCTGAATCTGGTCGATCTGGAACGCATCACGGTGAACGATGTGATGATCCCGCGCAACCAGATCGAAGCGTTGAACGTCGATGCCGAGCCTGCCGAGTTGCGCCAGCAGATCATTACCTGCCATCACACCTTATTGCCGGTGTATGCCGAAACCCCCAGCAACGTCGTCGGCATCCTGCACATCAAGCGCGTGTTGCCGCTGTTGCTGGAAGA
>CAYOJU010000197.1:2714-4664 GCA_964404355.1 uncultured Sideroxydans sp.
GAGGCAAAAACGCTTAACGGGCTGATTCTGGAACACTTGCAGGATATCCCGGAGGCTGGCACCAGCCTGAAAATAGGCGAGTACCCTATTGAAATCATCCAGACGCAGGATCGTGCAGTCAAAGTCGCGCGGCTGTTTCCGGCACAGCCGCGCCAGCCTTTACAAAGAGAGTAAAGCGATGCATCATACAAAAGTCCTTTATAATCTGTCGCATCGGCAAACATATTAACGATTGGCAAGAAGTTCGCCATGACAGTTTCTGAATCGAGGTCACACGATGGCTACAGCAAAACCAGAAAAGATCAAAGAATTCCAATTCACCTGGACAGGCAAAGACAAAACCGGCAAGGTCGTCAAAGGTGATACGCGCGGTGCAGGTGAGGCTAGCGTCTCTGCTCACTTGCGTCGCCAGGGTATCACAGTCACCAAAATCAAGAAGTCCTCTACCGGCGGAGGCAAGGTTACCGAAAAAGACATCACGCTGTTCACACGCCAGCTCGCTACCATGTTGAAGTCCGGCGTACCGTTACTTCAAGCTTTCGACATCGTCGGTAAAGGGCATGACAATCCCGCCGTTTCGCGTTTGCTGCTCGACATCAAAACCGACGTGGAAACAGGTAGCAGTTTGCAGCAATCGTTCCGCAAGTTCCCGCTCTACTTCGACGACTTGTATTGCAACCTGCTGGGAGCGGGTGAAGCTGCCGGTATTCTGGACACCCTGCTGGATCGCCTGGCGACCTACAAGGAAAAGATTCTGGCTATTAAAAGCAAGATCAAGTCAGCTTTGTTCTACCCGATTTCCATTATCGTCATCGCCTTTGTCATTACTGCGGTCATCATGATCTTCGTGATCCCGGCATTCAAGAAGTTATTTTCCAGCTTTGGGGCTGACTTGCCCGGTCCGACACTCGTGGTCATGGCTGTTTCCGATTTCTTCGTGGCGTATTGGTGGGCTATTTTCACCATTGTCGGCGGCGGCGTGTACGGATTCTTCTATGCATGGAATCGCAACAAAACCATGCAGCGGCGCATGGATCAGTTGATGCTCAAAGTCCCGATTTTCGGCCCGCTGGTGCGCAAGGCCTCAATTGCACGCTGGTCGCGCACGCTGGCCACCATGTTTGCTGCCGGCGTGCCCCTCGTCGAGGCATTCGATTCGGTAGCGGGTGCAGCAGGCAACGCAGTGTATTACGATGCGACCAAGGCCATCCAGCGTGAAGTCACTTCCGGTACCAGCCTCACCGTCGCCATGCAGAACACCGAACAATTCCCGAGCATGGTGCTGCAAATGGTCGCCATCGGCGAAGAATCAGGCGCGCTCGATAGCATGCTGTCGAAAGTGGCCGACTTCTTTGAAGGTGAAGTGGACGATGCCGTTGCGGCGATTTCCAGTCTGATGGAACCTGTCATCATGGTGGTGCTGGGTACACTTATCGGCGGCATGGTGATTGCGATGTATCTGCCAATCTTCAAATTGGGACAAGTGGTATAACCCCCCCTCCCGCCGGCAAGGCGCGGCTTGTCCGCGCCTTTTTTATATGCAAGGTGAACAAATGCTGCTTCTTCTACAGACCTCCCCGTCGTTCTTCACCGCCCTCGCCGGTATTGTGGGACTCATGATTGGCAGTTTTCTTAACGTCGTCATTCACCGCTTGCCAAAAATGATGGAACGCGATTGGCACGCGCAATGTGAAGAATTGAATGGACAGACAACGGAGCCGGCGCCCCGTTACAACCTGGTGGTGCCCAGATCCGCCTGCCCGCACTGCGGTCACGCCATCAGTGCGATTGAGAACATCCCGCTGCTGAGCTACCTGTTTCTGCGCGGCAAATGCAAAGGATGCGGCGTCGCCATCTCGCCGCGCTATCCCGTCGTCGAGGCGATTAGCGGCATATTGAGTGCCTTTGCTGCATGGCATTTCGGTTTCGGGCTTGCCGGACTCGCCGCCA
>CAYOJU010000198.1:0-4625 GCA_964404355.1 uncultured Sideroxydans sp.
TGGAACTCCACACCGGACAGGAAAATCTTTTCCTCCCCGATATTGTCCGCGATGCTGCCTTCATTGCGGATGATGGCTGGAACCATGAACAATTGTTCCTCGCCATCAATCGGCAGGCGGAAACTCACCTCGACTTCATCGCCCACTCGGCCAAATTCGATTTTGGAATGAATGCGCGCACCGGAAATACTCATATCCTCTATCGTGCCCGGCGTTGCCTCTTCGCCGTTCCTGGATTTGACTGAACAGGCCAGCCTGATCTTGGCGCGAAGTGCGCTGCGCATGTTGATGGTGCTGACTTTCGGCGGGAACGAGAGATGCAGGTAGGGGTATGGCGCCAGACAGACGGTGATTACGTCCGCAGTGAATTCGTAGGTTTTTGTACCTGAGAATCCGCGCACCAGAAAGCTTTCCCCTTTTTTCACAAAGAGCAATTTTTCATCCTGCATCGGATGCGTTACCAGTACGCTTTTCTTGTTCAGATAGCCGATGAGCTTGACGTAATGATATTGCTTGGATGAAGCAAAGTCCTGCAGTTGAACGATGTCGCCGATACCGATCTTCACCGAGAATAAATCGCCCTGCGCCGCCTTGCCGGAAGGCTTGCCATCACCCATCATGCTTCTCCTCGTTCAATCATTGATGAATCCTGGTTAGCCCACGAACACTGCCGGGTCATGAGAGTCGGTTACACCTGCCATTATGCCAAAGCGAGCTCAATCAGTTTCTGCAACTCGCCATTTTCGTACAGGTCTTTCATGATATCCGACCCGCCAATCAACTGGCCGTTGATGTACAGCTGAGGGAAGGTCGGCCAGTCGGCATAGAACTTAAGGTTGTCGTAAATTTCCTTGTCCGCCAGCACATTCACGGCGACGTAGTCTTTTACGCCGCACGACTTGAGAACCTGTGCGGCCAGCCCGGAGAACCCGCATTGCGGAAACTGCGGCGTACCTTTCATATACAGGACGATGGGATTGTCGGTAACGGTTTGCCTGATTCTTTCCAGTACGTTTTGATCCATGTTGATCTCCTAATTATTATTGTTTGCAGCCCACTGCTCGGGGGTAACAGTTTTCATCGACAAGGCGTGGATATCTTCCATCTTGTCACCGATGGCGCGGTAAACGAGCTGATGTTGCTGCAACATTCCCTTGCCTTCAAATGCAGCACTGACGATCACCGCCTCGAAATGGCGGCCATCACCCGCGACCTGGATATGGTCACAGTCCAGCCCTTGCAGGATGAAAGCCTTAACATCTTCCGGCGTGATCATGATGACTTCTCCCGATATGTTTAATTCTTTGACCATCGCGGTCGGCGATCATTCCTTGGGCCCGTAAGCGGTGGCGATCCCGTCACCCAGATCAGCCTCAACCAGATGGCGGCGTACTTCGAGCAAACTCACGATCAGCGCGGGCTCGTACTTTGCATGGGCATCCGCCAGCATGAGTGTGATTCTAGTAGGGAATACCGGACAAAACACACTTATGGCTGATATAAATCGATACGCTCCACCCGATAGCCGCGTTTTGCCATCAGTTCCGGCAGCCCGATCGGCCCGAACATATGCAGGCTGCCCACTGCGGCAAATACCTGTTTACCGCTCGCATGCAAGGCATCAATGTGTTCGGCCAGACCCGGATTGCGTTCGTCAAGCACACGCCGCATCAGTTCACGTTCGCTTTTCGTATTGAGGCAATCGCACCAGTCGAAAAATTGGGACATTTCCGCATAGTCGGCATTGCCCCATACTTTGGCGAGACGGCGCAGCAAGGCGCGCGACCTGCCCGATTCCATTTCCTTCAAACCGTCGTCAACTAGCGCGAAGGTTTCCTGCGGGGTTTGCATTTGCAGCAGTTTCAGTTGCAGCTCCGGCGTCTCAAGCGAGACTACATTCTTATTCGCGCCGTGACCTATCCCGGCAAGAATGGCATCGATAGCATACGAGGCATCCAGTCCCTCCCAGCGCCCGACCATCAAGGTAAGCACCTCCATTTGAAACTCGGGGGAAAGGGCGGCAATAGAACTGTATGGAATGCAAACCAGGTCTGCCTGTTTCCGCAATCGTTTTGTCAGCGACTCGGGCAGCGTCGTGCTGGTCTGTGCCGCCATCCCTTTGACCATACGCGCCTGAATATCCGCATCCAGATCATCGAGCTCCAGCGCCATTGTGTCTGTTGCGCTTAATGCCTTTGTCACGCGGGGGCCAGGAAACGCCCAATCCAGCTTCCCGACATGCATGGTGCCGTAAAGAAACGATGTGCGCCCGTCCTTGCTGATACGCCATAAAAATCCGTGGTCGCGAGCATTCTTCATCCCTGCCTGAACCATCTCGGGAGTTGGCTGCCCGGCGACGGGTGGACAGGCGGTTCTTGCTTCGGCAGAAGCAAACATGGCAACTGCCAACAACAGAAAGAAGTGACCGATACGAATTATCGTTGGCATACTATTATCCGAGACAGGTTAATGTTTCTGTTGGTAAGCGCCGCTTTCAAGCGTGAACCCTCCGGCCCGAAAAGTTCAGCAAACCCACCCAATGCCTGTCCTCAAAATGAGGTTAAAGGCTTCTTCTGTATTTCGGTACCCTTGGGCGGCGGAGCGTAATCAGGTTTGGATGGGTAATCAGGTTTCTTGTAATCAGCAGCAACCGCTTGCATGATCTTGCCCCGGTATGCCGTATCGACCTCAAGGCGCTTTGCAGCAAACTTGCCATAGCTGAGATTTCCCCTCTGCAGCTCCAATATCAACACCAGCTGATCGCTGTCCAGCGCCGCAGACCATATGGCTACCTGGCGGGGTTCGTAAGCATAGCCCCGGGCTTTAATCTTGTAACAACGCTCAAGCTTCAGTGCCCATTTCTTGATGGCCGTCTTCTCGGTCGAAGTGGGCGTATCGTCGATACTCAACAAATCAAAATACGTATCCCGATCATAGGCTGTATCCAGCGAAACCTTATCGGCAATGGCATTCAGTTGCGGATCATTTTTCATATCCGCCAGGCACTGCCGGGATTCTTGCTTGATGATTGCCCACGGGGTCTGCGGCTGCTTCTCAAACAAGCCGGAGCAACCCGACAACAACAGCAAACCGGTCAGATAAAACACTCTAGACATTGCAGTCCTCAAATTAAAAATATATACATTTTCCGAGTTTAATCATGGACCGTGATCAACGAACATTTCCATGTCTGCTTCATTCTAAACCCAACATGCTGTAGAAAGCATTGCCTGTCCATTTAGCCTGTCAGGCTAATTTGTGTACAATCACGGCAGTCGTGAAAGAACGGGGTTATCTCAGGAGACGAAACCACCTGAATAACTGGCCTCAATCGAAGCCTGGCGAAATAATCAACAAGGAGCAAATGATGGCGAAGTTCACTCTGGCAGTGCGTACAGTATTGATGGCAACCATGATTGCCGGCCTGTCCGGTTGCGGCGAAAAAGAGAAGGAAGCGCCTCCTGCGCCACCTCCACCTCCGCTCACAGTCGGCGGCACCGTTTCCGGTCTTGCCGGAGGCGAGGTGGTATTGCAAAACAATGGCTCAGACGATCTGACTGTCAAAGCCAACGGTAAATTCAAATTTCCCAAAGCTTTGAAGAAAGGTGCCAGCTACACCGTCTCCATCAAGACCTCACCCACCCAGCCTGTCAAACAAACCTGCAAGGTCAGCCTGGGCAACGGTAACATCACGGGCTCCCCAATCAATAATGTCGATGTCGCCTGCACTACCAACAGCTATGCCGTCGGAGGCACCGTTTCCGGACTTGCCGCCAAGAGCAAAGGAGTGGTGCTTGAGCTCAAGGGGGGGAATTCAGTCACGGTGACGAAGAACGGGAATTTTGTCTTCCCCGACACGCGCCTGCCCGATGGCAGTGATTACAGCGTTGTCCTCGACTCAACCCCGCCCGGGCAAAAGTGCAAGATCGAAGCGATTGCCACCGCGTTGGACAAAGACACCCTCAACATCGTGTCCGTCACCTGCGCCAAAAAGGGCAGCCACAAGTAGTCGTAACCGCAATGAGCCCCTGATTGCGCCCCCAAAGTGGGCGAAATCGGGGGCTTTTTCAATTACAAACGGGAATTTGATCATGCCCTGACGGGCACGCGAGACTGGTCGTTCAAGCGGGCGTATCGAGTACTTCGGCCGCGGAATCACAGCCATCACCGGCAGCAATTCGACTGGCGACAAACCGGCCAACAGGTTCCCGCCAGCGCTCCGGAATCAGCCTCACATAACGATCGGGAAAAGAAACCATACCGCAGACATAACGTGCCGCGTCCTCTTGCCACAACAGCGCACGACAACGCCCGCGGAACTGGAACAAAAAGACGAATGCCACTGGGCAAGGCGCCGCCGCACAACACACCCCGCAACCGTTACAGCGCGCGCCGTAATCCGGTTTGTCCGGCGCAAGCGGATGCAACTCGATCAACCGGATCTGTGCTTCATTCTCCAGTGACTTTGGAGCCACGCGAACACTCCGGGCAGAACAGCCTTATTGATGCATCTGGTTGAGCTGCTTGGCGATCACATCGTGATTCAGCCACAGCACGGGTCCGGCCGGATTGGAGGACTCATGGAACATCAAAGGCCCGGTGCCTTCCAGCACCAGAGAACTCAA
>CAYOJU010000199.1:0-2774 GCA_964404355.1 uncultured Sideroxydans sp.
TGCAGGAATTTATTCCAGTACGGGATGGTTTCCTTTTCCAGCGAGAACACGATGCGGTCAATCAAAGGCAGCGGCTTGCCCGCGTCAACCAGCAATCCGGCCTGTGCGTCGCCCTGCTCACCTTCCTCAGGATAGGTTTCGCTGTCGTAGTACGGATTGCGTGTCAGCACCATACGGCGGTTGGGCTCGTTCTCCGACAGGTAATACGGCCCGCTTCCCACCGGCCACCAGTCCAGCGAAAGGTTACGTTCGCGCATGCCGGGTTGCGCATAGAAACGCTCCACCTCCTGCGGCATCGGCGAAAAGAACGGCATCGCCAGCCAATAGGCAAACTGCGGATACTTGCCGCGGATGGTGATGCGGTAGGTCGTGTCGTTCACCACTTCAACACCGGGCAACGGAAACCTGTTCAGGTCAAGAAAATCATCCGGGTGAGCCTTGGCTTCCGCTTGCAGGATAGCCGCATATTCCTTGAGCCCGACGATGTATTCGCTCATTACCCCGGCAATGGGCGTATGCAAGTGCGGATGAACCAGACGTTTGATCTGGTAGACGTAGTCTGCCGCATTGACTGTGCGCGTGCCGGTTTTGGCGAAATCATTCAAGCCGAAAATACCGCGCAGATCGCCGGAATTGAGCACATCATTCCCCGGTACAAACGCTGGATGCGGCTGATAGCGCATGTTCGGTTTGATGTGGATTTCGTACACGCTATAAGCGATGATCTCTGGCGCAGCCCGATCTGGCAACAACCGATGCCCCTTATCCAGATATTTGACCTTGGGCATTTCACTGGCTGCAAGCGGAACCAGTTGATACGGACGTTTCAGATAGTGGTATTGCAGCGGCGGTGAGTAGATCAGTGCGAGAAACTCATACTCGTTCTCGCTGTATGCCTGTGCCGGATCCAAGTGCTTGGGCCGTTCGGTAAAAGCGGTGTAGAGAATGGACTTTCCCTCATCCGCCACCGGATAAGGATCGTTCCACAAGCCGCCATCGCAGGCGGCAAGCAACAGGAAGGACAGGGCAGCCAACAGGGATTTCATGGCGCTAGAGTTTAGCCGAAAGGCAACAGTTCGCGGTAAGATTGCGAGACAGACATGAACGGGCAAAATCAATGAATCAAGACTGGCTAAATTACCTGACAACCCAAGGCGCGCACATACAGGACGGCATCGTGCAGCATTTCGGCAATGCCCCCGCCGAACGCGTTGCCACGCGCGACGGCACGGTACTATGCGACCTCTCGCAGTTCGGCGTGCTCAAGGTTTCCGGTGAGGAAGCACAGGGATTCCTGCACAACCTGTTCAGCAGCGACGTAAATGCCCTCACCCCGCAGCAAGCGCTGCCCAGCAGCTTCAACACCGCCAAAGGACGCACGCTGGCGACCCTGTTCATCTGGCGCAATCCGACGGAGTTTTTGCTGCAACTGCCGCGCAGCCTGGTGGCACCGATCCAGAAGAAGCTCTCCATGTACGTGCTGCGCGCCAAGGTCAAGATCGAAGACGCGAGCGAAAGCATCGTCTGCCTCGGCCTTTCCGGTGCGAACGCGGCAACCGTGTTGCAAAAACACTTTTCAGCCCTGCCGCAGAACTCGCTGGATGTCGTGCATCAAGACGACGTCAGCCTGATTCGCCTTGCTGCAGAGCGCTTTCAGATCAACATCCCGGCGCAACAAGCCTCTGCACTGTGGCAAAAACTCGGCGCCGATGCCGCGCCGGCCGGCTCGCCCTGCTGGGACTGGCTCAATATCAAGGCCGGCATCCCCGTTATCCTGCCGCAGACACAAGAACAGTTTGTGCCGCAAATGGCGAATCTCGATCTCACCGGCGCGGTAAACTTCAAGAAAGGCTGTTATCCAGGGCAAGAGATCGTGGCGCGCATGCAATACCTCGGCAAAAACAAGCGCCGCATGTACCTCGCGCATGTCTATGCCGAAACTGCGCCGCAAACGGGTACCGAACTGTTCAGCATGGAAATGGAAGGCCAGACTTGCGGCATGGTGGTCAACGCACAAGCTGCCCCGAATGGCGGGTACGACATGCTGGCTGTGGTGCAGATCGCCAGCCACGACACCTTCCCGGTACATCTGGGCGCACTGACCGGCCCGCGTCTGGAGTTCAATCCCCTGCCTTACCCGCTGCCGTGAACCTGCCGGCCCAACTTTTCAATAGCGACTTGTTGTGGCTGGCCAACGGAATTTTCGCGTACATTCTTTTTCGGGCAGCAACCCGGGCGCCGTGGCGGGAAGTGCTGAATAACGCCATCATGGTGAACGCACTGGTGGGGCTGGTGTTCGGCGCATTCTTTTTCTGGCAGATGAATGCCGGCATCCGCCCCGGCATCAATTTTCACGTATTGGGAGCGACCCTGTTCATGCTGATGTTCGGCTCGCATGTCGCCACGATTGCCCTCACATTGATTATGCTTGCCAGCTGGTTACGCACGGATGCGGCATTGCTCTCGCTCGGCCTCAACGGCCTGCTGATGATCTCCCTGCCGGTGATCTTCAGCGACTGGCTGCTGCGCTTCAGTAAGCGCAACCTGCCGAAGAACCTGTTCCTGTTCGCGCTCTGGAATGGTTTTGCCTGCGGCGCTTTCACCATCGTGCTGAATGTGACGGCAACCGTGTTGTTGCTGCTGCTGTTTACCCACTACACCTGGCCGCAAATTCAATACCATTACCTCATCCCCGCCCCCATCATCGTACTCACCGAGGCCTTTACCACCGGCGCGATGACAACCGCCTTCACGGTATTCCAGCCGCAGGCGGT
>CAYOJU010000199.1:2874-4619 GCA_964404355.1 uncultured Sideroxydans sp.
GTGCCGTGGATGTAAATAAAACGGCGCATGGTATCGCATGAACCCGAGCGATTAAATCCACTTTCGCAACCCGATAACCACAGGATACGCGTGAGTATCCAGTCTCGTCCAGCGTGGCGTGCCCCGAGTTCGGGCGAATAAATTTCGCCGGTCGGGCGACGTTCCACAAACACCGTATTCTCGGGCTGTCCGGCGCCGATCTTGGCACGAATGACATGTCTTCCGCGCGGCGTACAAAAACTGCCGTTCTCCTCGCCAACACCTTTGGCACCGGTGGAGATGCTGTATCGGCGCAGTAACTTACCATTGAGGTCAAGCAACTCCAACGTTTGATTTTGAATATAGATAGCAATTTTCATTGGGTTTTCTGTTGCGCGCGCCGCGCCGCGAAAAAATCGCTCAACACTTTGCCGCACTCCTCCGCCAGAACACCGCCGTGAATACGCGCATGATGATTCAGGCGCGACACCCCGCTAAACCCCTCCCCCTCCCTTCCCTTATCAAGGGAGGGTGTCCGTAGCTCACCGCGCACATCTGCTCCTCCCCTGACAAGGGGAGGCTGGGAGGGGTTAAATACTTGAGGCAAATCACCAAACAAATTGATTACACTCCCCGCCGCCCCCGTCTTCGGATCGCGCGCGCCAAACACCACCCGGCCGATACGCGCATGAAACATCGCACCGACGCACATCACACACGGCTCCAGCGTCACGAATAGTTCACAATCTACCAGACGATAATTACCGATTTGTTGAGCTGCATCACGAAGTGCCGCGATTTCTGCATGCGCAGAAGGATCGTGCCGCGAAATGGGCGCGTTAAAGCCGCGACCGATGATCTGACCATCCTTGACCACCACCGCGCCCACCGGCACCTCTCCGGCCTGTGCCGCCTGCCGCGCCAGATCCAGCGCCGCGCTCATGAAAACCTCATCATCGCTTGCGGGAACATCGGCATGAGATGGAACAGAGTTTGAAAAATTCATGTCCGACATTGTACGGGCAAAATCCGGATTGCCAAATGCGCATGCAACACTCAGAATGCCAGCGCTCAATTCCGATTTACGAACATGCAACAGCAAACATCCACGCAGCCAGAAAGAAGGTCGCAAGAACGCGACCAGACCCTTGGCGAAGAAATCGCCAACAGCATCAGCCATAGCGCAGGGTTGGGTGCGGCCATCGTCGGCACCCCTCTGCTCATCGTGCATGCGGTGCAACTTGGAAAAATAGGCTATCTGGTCGGCAGCGCCATCTTTGCCGCCACCATGATCGTGCTATACCTGTCTTCGGCGCTTTACCATTCACTCCGTCCGGGCAGACTCAAGCACATCTTCCGCATCATCGACCATTCGGCGGTCTATCTGCTCATCGCGGGAACCTACACGCCATTCACCCTGGGCGTACTGTACGGGGCATGGGGCTGGACGCTGCTGATACTGATCTGGGTATTGGCGCTGACCGGCGTGGCACTGAAGGTGCTGCGCCGCATAACCCACCCCATCATTTCCACGATCCTGTACCTGCTGATGGGATGGCTCATTATCGTGGCGATAGACCCGATGTACGCCCGCCTGCCCGCAGCGGGCCTGGCCTGGCTGGTGGCCGGGGGACTGGCCTACACGCTGGGTACTATCTTCTTCGTCGCCGATTCGCGCCTGCGCTACGGCCACTTCATCTGGCACTGGTTCGTGCTGGCGGGGACTACCTGCCATTATTTTGCGGTGTATTGGTACGCGGCTTGAA
>CAYOJU010000200.1:0-4602 GCA_964404355.1 uncultured Sideroxydans sp.
CTGATTGGTATGATGAACACATAAACTGACCATTTCCTGACCACACATGCGCCTGTTGCTCGTTGAAGACAATCCACCACTGGCTGACGTAATTTGCCGCTCCCTGCGCCAGGAGGGATATGTCATCGACTGGGCAAAAAGCAGGCGTGAAGCGGATAACTGGCTGTCAGGACAAAGTTACGATGTTGTACTGCTGGATCTGGGTTTGCCGGACGCTGACGGCTCGGAGGTACTGCGCCGTTTGCGCGCATCCGGCAATCGCACCCCCGTTCTCATATTGTCGGCGCGGGAAGCCGTGGATGAACGCGTCCGCCTGCTCGACCTGGGCGCGGACGACTATGTGGTCAAGCCCATCGCACTTAACGAGCTGGAGGCGCGCATCCGTTCCTTGATGCGCCGCAGTCACGGTATTGCCGACCCGGAAATAAGCATCGCGGGTTTGCGCATCGATACGGCCGGTCGCCGCGCGCTGGTCAATGACAGACCGCTTGAATTGAATGCCAGGGAACTGGCCGCGCTGGAATATATTGTTGTCCGCGCGCGCCGCATTGTTACCAAGGAACAACTGTTGCAGGCGCTTTATGGCTGGCAAGACGATATCAATTCCGTCAACGCAGTGGAAAAACTCATTTCGCGACTGCGCACAAAATTGGAGGGATCAGGCGTGATTATTCGGACGATACGGGGTCTGGGCTACAGCCTGGGAAGCGATGAGAATCAGGAAGCCTAGTCTTGCGCACAAATTGTTGCAGGAGTTGCTGCCTTTAACGGCAGCGATTCTTGTATTGGGCGGCGGCGTAGCCTATTACGTTGCGCACCGTGCAGCGACTGTCGCTTATGACCGCGCGCTCATGGACTCCGCGCTTGCCATCGCCGCCCATGTGGAAGTTGTTGATGGACAATTGCAAATGCAACTCCCCGAAGCAGCCAAGGATATTTTGCTCACCGATACTTACGACCAGATATTTTTTGAAGTCGTGGATGCGCAGGGAAAAACGATTGCAGGCGACAGCGGCTTGCCGCTTCCCATCCAATCCGTCGGCAATGACAATCCCTATTACGACGGCAGATTCAACGAAAAACGGATACGTATTGCTGCCTTATTTCACGAATATCGCGGAATTCCATTTACCGTTCTCTCCGCGGAAACAGTATTGAAACGTGACCGGTTAGTCAGTGAAATTCTGTTGGTTATGCTGATACCGGAAATTCTCCTGATTGGCGCAGCCATCTTCATGATACGCAGAAGCGTCCGTCATGGACTGGCATCCATTGATCCCCTGCGCGAAGAACTGGTGCGGCGAACCCACACAGATCTGGGCCAACTGCCGCTGGCGGGCATTCCGGAAGAAATCTTCCCGATATTTGCGGAAGTAAACGAATTGCTGGCACGCCTGTCCAGATCGCTGGACGGCAACCGGCGTTTTATCGCGGATGCATCGCACCAGTTGCGCACGCCGATTGCGGCGCTTCAAGCCGAAGCCGAGATGGCTTTGCGCTCTTCCAATCCGGGCGAATCACTCAAGCAAATTGTCGCAGCAACGCGCCGCATCACCCATCTTGCGCATCAGCTTCTGACATTGAGCCGTCTTGAACCGCAACAGCCCCCCTCCCGGACAGCAGTCGATCTCGCTCAACTGACGCGGGATGCAGCTGATCGCTGGATGCCGCTGGCAATTTCGCGCGGCATCGATCTCGGTTTTGAACTGGAACCCGCCAAGGTAACAGGCGATCCCATCTGGCTGGAAGAGCTGGCCAACAACCTGATCGACAATGCTCTGCGCTATACACCGTCCGGCGGCATCGTTACGGTACGTTGCGGCAGCGCTGAAGGTCAGACAAGTTGGGAAGTTGAAGACAGCGGGCCGGGAATCCCGGTCGAAGAACGCGAACGCGTATTCGAGCGGTTTTACCGGTTCGATACAACCGACGTGGATGGATGCGGCCTGGGCTTATCCATCGTGCGCGAAATCGCACACAACCATAAAGCATCAATCAGCATTGAAACAGGGCCAAGCCTGGGGGGAACGCTGATACGGGTAACCTTTCCCGCGATCTAGTCCCGGTTCAAATTGACACCGCTTTATCGCTGAAGAAAAAATTCCTCTGAAAAAAATGGGTCAGGTCTTTTCAGACCTGACCCATTTACTGATTGGTGCGCCGGAAGAGATTCGAACTCCTGACCCCTTGGTTCGTAGCCAAGTACTCTATCCAGCTGAGCTACCGGCGCATTGTTTGTTACATACATCTTATGGCGGAGAAGGAGGGATTCGAACCCTCGATACAAGTTTAAGCTCGTATGCGCCCTTAGCAGGGGCGTGCCTTCGACCACTCGGCCACCTCTCCGAAGGCCGCGAATGATACTGATTAGAGGCTAGGCGGTCAAACGATTTATGCGTCTTCCTGGTCCAGATTGAAGGCTTTATGCAGTACTCGCACGGCCAGCTCCAGATACTTCTCGTCGATGACCACGGAGATCTTGATCTCGGAGGTGGAAATCATCTGGATGTTGATGCCCTCTTCCGCCAGGGTGCGGAACATCTTGCTGGCGATGCCCACATGCGAACGCATGCCGACGCCGACCACGGAAACCTTGGCAGCCTTGTTGTCGCCGACCACGTCGCGCGCACCGATATGCGGTTGCACCTTGCTCTTCAAGATATCCATCGTCTTGGCGAACTCGTTGCGATGCACGGTAAAGGAGAAATCGGTGGTGCCGTCCACGCCGACGTTCTGGATGATCATGTCCACGTCGATGTTGGCATCGGAGACCGAGCCCAGAATCTGGTAAGCGATGCCGGGCTTGTCGGGCACGCCCAGCACGGTGATCTTTGCCTCGTCGCGGTTGAACGCGATGCCTGAAATGATTGCCTGTTCCATTTTATTGCCTTCCTCGAAAGTGATCAGCGTACCTTCGCCCTCATCTGTAAAGCTGGAGAGCACACGCAATTTGACTTTGTATTTGCCGGCGAACTCGACCGAGCGGATCTGCAGCACCTTGGAACCCAGGCTCGCCATTTCCATCATCTCTTCAAAAGTGATGGTCTTCAGGCGGCGCGCTTCGGGCACCATGCGCGGGTCGGTAGTGTATACACCGTCCACGTCGGTGTAGATCTGGCATTCGTCGGCTCGCAACGCGGCAGCAATGGCCACGCCGGTGGTATCCGAACCGCCGCGACCCAGCGTGGTGATGTTGCCGGCTGCATCCATACCCTGAAAACCGGCGACAACCACAACCATGCCATTGGCCAGATCGGCACGAATATTTTGTTCGTCTATGCTGACAATTCGTGCTTTGGTGAAGGCGCTGTCGGTCAGAATCTTGACCTGCGCGCCGGTGTAGCTTTTGGCTTCCAGACCGATTTCTTTCAGCGCCATCGACAGCAGGCCGATGGTCACCTGTTCTCCGGTGGAGATCACAACGTCGAGCTCGCGCGGATCGGGGTGTTTCTGGATTTCCTTGGCCAGCGCAATGAGACGGTTGGTTTCGCCGCTCATGGCGGAAACCACGACCACGACCTGGTGTCCCTGAGCCTTGTATTTGGCCACGCGTTGCGCAACGTTTCTGATGCGCTCGGGGCTTCCCATTGAGGTGCCGCCGTATTTCTGAACAATCAATGCCACGATATGCCTGTGTCGTTTTTTGTGAGGGCGGCATTCTAACCGAACTCGCGTAAAAAGACGATTACCCCTCTGCTACACTGTGGCCAAAACCTGACCCCCCATACCCATGAGCAAAATCACCCAACGCCCCTACCCGGCCAATACTGCCGCACAGCTAGCCGCATCCGGCATCGAGCCTTTGCTGGCCCGTATCTACGCGGCCCGCGGCATTCAGGACACAGCACAACTGGATACCGACATTCAGCACCTTTTGCCTTTTTCCCGGCTGAAGAACGCAGCGCAGATGGCCTGCTTGCTGGCCAATGCCATTACAGACAAGAAGAAGATACTGATCGTGGCTGATTACGATGCTGATGGCGCGACAGCTTGTGCCGTGGCAATGCGTGGTTTAAGTGCCCTTGGTGCAAAAGTGGATTTCATCGTCCCCAACCGCTTCGAGTACGGCTACGGCCTGACACCGGAAATCGTGCACCTTGCGGCTAAGTCAGAACCAGACCTGCTGCTCACTGTAGACAACGGTATCGCCAGCGTGGAAGGTGTGGCCGAGGCCAATCGATTGGGCATGCAAGTACTGGTCACCGACCATCACCTGCCCGGTGATGCGCTGCCCGATGCGCTGTGCATCGTCAATCCCAACCAGCCCGGATGCACCTTCCCCAGCAAGCATCTGGCGGGCGTAGGGGTGATGTTTTATGTATTGATGGCATTGCGCGCGGAAATGCGCAACCGTGGCACCTTCGGCGCTCAGGCCGAACCCAACCTCGGCAATCTTCTCGATCTTGTTGCTCTGGGCACCGTGGCCGACGTAGTGAAGTTGGACGACAACAACCGCATCCTCGTACAACAAGGCTTGCAGCGCATCCGGGCCGGGCGCTGTTGTGCCGGTATTCAGGCCTTGCTGCAGGTGGCGCGAAAGCAGGCGGCACAGGCCTCGGCTTACGAGTTGGGCTTCATCGTCGGACCGCGCCTGAATGCTGC
>CAYOJU010000201.1:0-2474 GCA_964404355.1 uncultured Sideroxydans sp.
GCGCCATAGAGCATGATGCCGGGGCGCACCCATTCGCTGTGTGTGGCGGGATAACGCAACAGCGCGGCGGAATTGGCCAATGAACGCGGGGCGCGATAAGCAGCCGTCAATCCTTTGAATCGTTCCAGTTGTTCAGCAACGCCTTCCGGTTCATCGGCATGCGAAAAGTGCATCATCAAAGTAACTTCACCTACAGCCGGGTGTGATTTAAGCTTCTCCATGACCGCAGGAACCTGCTCCGGAGCAAAGCCCAGACGGTTCATACCGGCGTTGAGCTTGAGCCACACCGACAAGGTGTTGCGGCGGGGATAGGCATCGAGCATGGACAGTTGCTGCGGGTTGTGGATGACGGTGCTAAGCTCATATTCGGCAAGCAAAGGCAACTCATCCGCAGTAAAGAAGCCTTCCAGCAACAGAATGGTCTGGCGAAACCCCGCTTCGCGAAGGGCGATGGCATCACGTACATCGAGCAGGGCAAACCCTTCTGCTTCATTCAAAGCCTCTGCAGAGCGCAGCAGTCCGTGCCCATAAGCATTCGCCTTGATGACCGCCATGATGCGGCTGGAAGCCAGACGGCGCGCCACACGCAGATTGTTCTGCAGCGCTGAAAGATCGATGTGAGCTTGTATCGGGCGGGACATGAAATAAAGACAGAGCGGTTAAACTGCCGCGAATGATAGCAGGCCTCATATTTTCGTGTTATAAAAGACTGTCTATTCAACAATAAATCTATAGTGAATCGCGGTTTTTACACCATCCTGGCTGCCCAGTTCTTTTGGTTCCGGCCAGACTGCAATGCAGTCTTAAACGCGCTGCGCGCATTAGCCTCCACTAAAAAAACATGAATCGTGGCTTCTACACCATCCTCGCGGCGCAGTTCTTTTCCGCGCTTGCCGACAACGCTCTCCTGTTTGCCGCTATTGCCCTGCTGAAGCAAGTGCACGCGCCGAGCTGGGAAACGCCTGTGCTGCAACAGGCTTTCATCCTGTCTTTCATTGTGCTGGCACCCTTTGTCGGCGCTTTTGCCGACTCGCTACCCAAAGGGCGCGTGATGTTCATCAGCAACACCATCAAGATGGCCGGCTGCATCGCCATGCTGATCGGCATCAACCCGCTGATCGCCTACGGCCTCGCCGGCTTCGGCGCAGCAGCTTATTCGCCCGCCAAGTACGGCATCCTCACCGAATACCTGCCCCCGCATAAGCTGGTGTGGGCCAATAGCTGGATGGAGGGACTCACGGTAGCGGCCATCATCTTCGGTGCGGTGATCGGCGGTATGCTCATCACACCAAGCATCGCCGCAACCATCATGCAGAATCTGCATGTCCCGCCCCTGGTTACCCCGGCCGAACTGGCCATTTTCATCATTTTCTTCATCTACCTCGTGGCGGCATTGATCAACCTCTATATTCCTGTCGTCCCCATCGATCACAAGGTACTCAGCCGCAATCCCTATTTCCTGTTCAAGGATTTTGTGCACTGCTTCACACTGCTGTGGAAAGATCCGCTGGGCCAGGTCTCGCTTGCTGTCACCACCCTGTTCTGGGGAGCGGGTGCGACACTACGCCTGTTGGTGCTGTCATGGGCAGCAGTCGCCCTGCATTACAGCATGGGCGAGGCGGCCAAGCTGACCGCTTGGGTCGCCGTGGGGATCGCCATCGGTGCAATATTGGCGGCACGCCTGATCAAGCTCGAGCACGCGGTAAAAGTATTGCCGGTCGGTATCGCCATGGGCATAGCGGTGCTGGCGATGATTCCGGTTACCTACCCGCTGACCGCCATCCTGCTGCTGACCAGCATCGGCATGATGGCCGGTTTCTTCGTGGTGCCGATGAACGCCCTGCTGCAACACCGCGGACACTTGCTGATGGGCGCAGGACGCTCCATCGCCGTACAGAATTTCAACGAGAACATCAGTATTTTCCTCATGCTGGGCCTGTATGCGCTGATGGAAAAACTCGAGCTCTCCCTCACCCTCATCATCCTGGTATTTGGCCTGCTGATGGCCGGAATCATGAGCCTGCTTTACAAGAAGCACGGCCACGACCAAGATACAGGCAAGACCTAATCTCCACCTAGGAGTTCATCATGGAAATATGGATACTCGTGCTGCTGATACTGCTCAGCGGCTTCTTCGCCATGTCGGAAATGAGCATAGGCGCAAGCCGCATGGCCATCCTCACGCAAATGGCCGAAGCCGGCAACGAAGGTGCGCGCGTCGCCGTGGAATTGCGCAACCAGCCATCCCGTTTACTGGCAGCCACACAGATAGGACTCACTGCGCTGGCCACCCTGCTTGGTGTATTCGGTGAAGCGATGTGGGTGCCACGCCTTGAATCCGTCATTGAACTCAATTTCGCCTGGCTTGCCATCGCCAAGTATCCGGTAGCCTTGTTGCTGGTCGTTGGCAGCATCACGTTCGCCACCATCGTTGTCGGCGAAATCATTCCCAAGCGCATCGCGCTGGCCAGACC
>CAYOJU010000201.1:2574-4595 GCA_964404355.1 uncultured Sideroxydans sp.
GTCAATCTGGAAAAAATAAAAACACAGAAAGTCTCGCGTTTCCTGGTCTGCAAGGGCGGCATCGGGCAAATCGTGGGCTATATTGAAACTCGCGAACTGCTGCAAACGCTGCTGGAAGGTAATCCGCTCGATCTCGGAAAACTCCCTACCCACGCGATCAATTTCATTCCCAACACCCAATCGCTTATCGGCGTGCTGGAGTTCTTCCGCCAACAAAAGACCCACCTCTCGGTCGTCGTCAACGAATTCGGCCAGGCCGAAGGACTCGTCACCATGAGCGACCTGCTCTCCGCCGTAGTCGGCGACGTTCCCAGCTCGGTGGATGAAATGCCGCTCGCTGTGCAACGCGAAGACGGCTCATGGCTGCTGGACGGCCTGTTGCCACTGGACGAAATGAAGGAAAAACTCGGTCTCACCTCCCTACCCGAAGAAGACTTGGGCAACTATCACACCGTCGGCGGATTCGTCATCACTGCCGTAGGGCGCATCCCGAAAAAAGCCGAGACCTTCGATTGGAACGGCTGGCGCTTCGAAGTCGTCGACATGGACAAGAACCGAGTTGATGAAATCTTCGCCCGCCCCATCGGGCCGACAATTCCCAACGACTGAGGGCGGACAATATGAGAGCGCTTATTGCTTCAATCACCGCATGCGCGCTGCTCAATCTGACCGGATGCGCAACCGTCAGGTCCGACCCCGCATTATTCACCTATGATCAATCCCGGCTGCCGCCTGCCGACCTCAGCCTGACGATTCCAGGCCTGGGGCCCTGCACCAACAACCCGGACCGCACCCTGCATTTCAACTCGCAACAACCGGTAACCGTGCTGGTTCACGGCTGCCGCGGCTCAACCGGTAATTTCCGCGCACTGGCCGAAGTGATGGCATTTCACGGCCAGCAAAGTGCCTGTTTTGACTACGACGACCGCGATAGCCTGATGCGCAGCTCCGCGCAGTTGGCCGCTGCGCTCGACACGTTGGCAGCGCAAATACGCAACAAGCAGATCACCGTCATCGGCCATAGCCAGGGTGCGCTGGTTTCGCGCAAAGCGCTGGTCGCGGCTCGCCCCAACCCCATGCAGGATAAAGAAGCGCAACTACGGCTGGTCACAATTTCGGGTCCGTTCTCAGGAATCGCTTCGGCCGAGCAATGCGGTTCGCCCAAGCTTTACATGCGCGTGCTGACACTGGGTTTGTTGGAACAATTATGCAAGATCGTGAGCGGCGACAAATGGTTTGAAATCACCTCCGCTTCCGACTTCATACGACAACCGGGAGAATTGCGTGATCAGGTTCAAACCTACCTCAAGATCAACACAGATGAGCGCGGCGCCTGCTATCGCAACAAGGATGGCGATTGCACCGAGAAAGATTACACTTTCAGCCTGGAAGAACAGCGTTTCGCGCCTGTCGACAAAGCGCCGCTGGTGCAAAATGTCGAGATCAAAGCTGGACATGTGGAGATCGTCGGCGACCAACGCATTGCCCCGCGCAAGCTCATTGCCATCCTGCAGCAAAATGGCATACTTAACCAGACAGAAGCGCAACGCAGTGCTGCATTCGACCAGCTTCTTGCCAGACTATATTTGCACAACGACTAAGGAGAGCACCATGACCTACCGTACTGCAATACTTTTATGCGCTGCCTTGTTGCTCGGCGCATGCGGAAAAAGCGATAACCAACCCGCGCCAAAATTGTTCAAAGACCAGATCGAGACGCTCGACAAAGCCAAGGCAGTCAATCAAACCATACAGAAACATGATGACGAGCAGCGGAAAGAGATAGAGAAGCAGGATCAGTAAAGATTCCCGCTCTGATTCCGGAACAAATCAGTATCCGGACAATTCTATTTGAAGGAGATACTGCATCCCCTTTGCTTTATATGTTCAGCTTGAGCTGGATATTAAAAGCGCGTCCGGGTAGCGGCATATCGGAATACATACCGATAGATTTAAAGGTCGGTTCCATGGCATTGCTATTGAACAGGTTCGTCACCATGGCGCTCGCTTCCAGTCCTCCA
>CAYOJU010000202.1:0-4594 GCA_964404355.1 uncultured Sideroxydans sp.
GCCCCCTTCATCCATTCGTAGATAAAGCCAACCGTGAGGATGGCGAGAAAGATCATCATGGAAACAAAACCGAAGGTGCCGATCTCCTTGAGCACGATCGCCCAGGGAAAGAGGAAGGCGATCTCAAGATCGAACAGGATAAACAGGATGGCCACCAGGTAGAAGCGCACATCGAACTTCATGCGTGCATCTTCGAAGGCCTCGAAGCCGCATTCGTAGGGTGAAAGTTTTTTCTCGTCCGGGCGATTGGGCCCCAGCAACATACCCAATACCAATGGCAATACGCCAATCACGAGAGCGATGACAATAAATAGCAGAACTGGAAAATAATTTTCCAACATTATGGAGTCCCCCTCCTCTGTAAACCCCCAACTGTGGGAGCGCAGAATGCTACTCTAAGATTTTGACCTTTGGCTCGAAGCCTGGGTTCATTCGATTTGGTGCGGGGCATGGGACTCGAACCCACACGTCCTTTCGGACACAGCCACCTCAAGGCTGCGCGTCTACCAATTCCGCCAACTCCGCATAATTCAAATTATTATTTTGCTACTCTTTACTTTGGTATTTGTTGCGACTTCGAATTAATTGTATCAGCAGGTATCGGTGCGGGTGCAGACTGCACCGGCACAGGCTGCGGTTGCAACGCTTGCACATCAACCTTGTCCATGACGCCCATATCCTTGCCGGGACGCGAATACAAATAGGTCAACGTCAAACTGGTGATAAAAAATACCGTCGCCGCCACTGCCGTGCTACGACTCAGAAAATTGGCTGAACCGCTGGATCCGAAAAGGCTTCCGGCGGAACCGGAACCGAATGCCGCACCCATATCAGCGCCTTTGCCGTGCTGGATCAACACCAGACCGATCAGCACTACTGCGGTTATCACATGCACTACCCAAACTATATTTTCCACACGCTACTCCAGAACAAATCAAACACTATATATACAGACCGAATACTACAGACCCGCGCGGCAGATCCCCAAAAATTCATCGGCGATCAAAGCCGCTCCACCAATCAAGCCGCCGTCGATATCCGACTTGCCGAACAACTCCGGCGCATTCGCCGCTTTCACGCTGCCGCCGTACAGTATAACCAAACCTTGCGCGACTTGGGCATCATGCCCTGCTACGCGCTGACGGATAAATGCATGCACTGCCTGTGCCTGCTCCGCTGTTGCCGTCTTGCCCGTGCCGATCGCCCACACCGGTTCATAGGCCACAACGGCCTTACTCAAAGCCTGCACGCCGGTCAGCGCAATCACCGCATCCAGTTGCTCGGCGACTATTGTTTCAGTCACACCGCTCTCGCGCTGCTCCAGCGTTTCACCCACACACAATATGGGTATCAGTCCCACCAACTGTGCCGCAGCAAACTTTTCCGCTACCAGACGGCTGTTCTCGCCGTAAATGCTGCGTCGTTCAGAGTGCCCGACGATGACATAAGTACAACCAAAGTCCGCCAGCATACCGGCGGACACTTCCCCGGTGAAGGCGCCCTTTTCGAGCTGGTGAACATTTTGAGCTCCCCACTTCACTGACGAAGACGACAATTCCTGTTTAAGCTGTGCCAGATAAGGAAAAGGGGCACAGACCGCGATATCCACCCGGGATAATTGCGCGGCACCGCTCTTCAGAGCCCCTAACAATGAAGCGTTCTGAGCCAGCGAGCCGTGCATTTTCCAATTTCCGACCACCAGTTTGCGACGCATCAGGATCAACCTTCCGCCTTAGTCCGAAGGCGGCGATACTACCGATGAAAACTAAAATGGTCAAACTTAGCCCTGGCCCGCCCCGGAACGCCACCCCATGCTTAATCAGCCTCCCTCACGCTCAATTTATTGTATTTGGTAATAATTCCGTAACAAGCTCGCAATAGGATGCTCGCTCGCTAGCAAGCGACATTCAACGAACCATCACTGCGAGAGAAACCTGAAATGAGTAAATTGAATCGTTTTCTAGTCAGTATCGGACTTTCCTCCGCACTACTGTCTGTTGGCATCGTATCAGCTGCCAACATCACCGGTGCGGGAGCCACCTTCCCCTCTCCAATCTACGCCAAGTGGGCAGAAGCCTACGAAACCGAAAGCGGCACCGGCTTGAATTACCAATCTATTGGTTCCGGTGGCGGCATCAAGCAGATCCAGGCCAAAATCGTGGACTTCGGCGCGAGCGACGCGCCTTTGAACCCCAATGAATTGGCGCTTGCCGGCCTGACCCAGTTCCCGACCGTGATCGGCGGCGTGGTTCCTGTCGTCAACATCGATGGCATTGCCCCGGGCCAATTGAAGCTGGACGGCAAAGTACTGGCCGACATTTTCCAGGGCAGGGTCACCAAATGGAATGACAAGCACATTGTTGCAGACAATCCAGGTCTCGCTTTACCGGATGAAACCATCAATGTGATGTACCGCTATGACAGTTCCGGTACCACATTCATCTTCACCACCTATTTGTCGCAAGTCAGCCCCGACTGGAAAAACAGCGTAGGAGCGGGCAAGGCCGTGAAATGGCCTGTCGGCACCGGAGGCAAGGGTAACGAAGTGGTCGCTTCTTATGTACAACGCATCAAGAATTCCATCGGTTATGTGGAATATGCCTACGTTGTGAAAAACAGGATGACTCACACCCAACTGAAAAACCGCGATGGCCAGTTCGTTTCACCCACCGACACAAGCTTCACTGCCGCCGCCGCCAACGCCAAATGGGATGCAGACAAGGGTTTCTTTGAAATCCTGACCAACGAACCGGGCAAGGATAGCTGGCCTATCACCGGCGCCACTTTTATCCTGATCTACAAATCCCAGGACAAACCGGCGAATGCCGGGGAAATGCTGAAATTCTTCGACTGGGCATTTACCAACGGCGACAAGATGGCTTCCGAACTGAACTACGTGCCGCTGCCAACCAGCCTGAAGAACATGATCCACGCCTCCTGGAAATCACAAGTTAAAGACACCTCCGGCAAAGCCCTGTGGAATTAAGGCTCATGCATATTGTGGTTTATGCCGAAGTTATCTCGTGGAGTGAACCTTAAACGACAGACCTTGGCCAAACACGCCGCCACGCAACCAGACAAGCAGCCGTGTTTACTGTTCAGGATCTGCTCGCGTTGCCCTTTGAATCGCCCGCCCATGCTCATCCGCCTCCCTCACATCTCCGTTTGTTACAATGTGTAATAATTGTGTAACAAACGGGTACTATGATGCGATTCGCTAGCAAACGGCGAGCAAACGAACAGATCCTCTACACTTTGGGAGAAACTTGAAATGAGCAAACTGAATCGACTTTTTAACAGCATAGGCCTGTCAGTTGCCATGCTGTCTGCCGGCAGCGCATTCGCAGCCGACATCACCGGCGCGGGCGCAACCTTCCCCTATCCGATCTATGCCAAATGGGCAGAAGCCTATAAGACACAAACCGGCACCGGCATGAATTACCAATCCATCGGCTCCGGCGGCGGCATCAAGCAAATCCAGGCCAAGACTGTGGACTTCGGTGCAACCGACGCTCCGATGACCCCGAACGAATTGGGACTTGCCGGTTTGACCCAGTTCCCGGCTGTCATTGGCGGTGTGGTTCCAGTCGTCAATATCGCAGGCATCGCTCCCGGCCAGTTGAAACTGGATGGCCAAGTGCTGGCAGACATCTTCCAGGGCAAGATCACCAAATGGAATGACAAGCGCATCGCCGCCGATAATGCCGGCCTCGCTTTGCCGGATGAAGCCATCACCGTGGTGCACCGTGCTGACGGTTCCGGTACCACCTTCATCTTCACGACCTATCTGTCGCAAGTCAGCCTGGACTGGAAACGCAGCGTGGGCGGCGACAAGGCCGTATCCTGGCCCGTTGGTACCGGCGGCAAGGGTAACGAAGGCGTCGCTTCTTACGTGCAACGCATCAAGAATTCCATTGGTTATGTGGAATATGCCTATGCTTTGCAAAACAAGATGACTCACACCGAGCTGAAAAACCGCGATGGCCAGTTCGTTGCGCCCACCGACACCAGCTTCAAGGCTGCTGCCGCCAATGCCAAATGGGATGCCGACAAGGGCTTCTATGAAATCCTGACCAACGAACCGGGCAAGGATAGCTGGCCTATCACCGGTGCAACTTTCATCCTGATCTACAAATCCCAGGACAAACCGGCGAATGCAATGGAAGTAATGAAGTTCTTCAACTGGGCCTTCAGCAACGGCGACAAGCTGGCTGCTGACCTGGACTACGTACCATTGCCAACCAACCTGAAGTCGATGATCTACGCTTCCTGGAAAGCACAAGTAAAGGACACTTCCGGCAAGGCACTGTGGAAGTAAGCCACACGCACTAAGCTATAATTGCGGGGGCTCAAAACGCCCCCGTAATTTTTCCAACGACCCTCTCTGATTAAGTTGATCTATGCCGACGTTACTACGCGAAGCGAGCCTTAAACGACAAGCTGTGCTGGACTTGCTGTTCCGCAATGTGACACGCCTGGCCGCGTTTATCGTACTGGCTTTGCTGGCAGCAATCATCGGCTCGCTGATCATGGGCAGCCTGCCTGCCATCCGCGCCTTCGGCTTTGGTTTCATTACCAGTTCGGAATGGAATCC
>CAYOJU010000203.1:0-2199 GCA_964404355.1 uncultured Sideroxydans sp.
TCGCACCTCAAAAATTAGCTGCAAATGATAAAGGAAAAAGCCGCCCAAAGGCGGCTTTTTCTGTCCAGCGACAACCCCATAAGGGATTAACGCTTGGAGAATTGCTTCCTGCGACGCGCCTTGCGCAGGCCGACTTTCTTACGTTCGACTTCGCGTGCATCGCGGGTAACCAGACCAGCCTTGCTCAGGGTTGGCTTCAGCGACGCATCATAGTCGATCAATGCGCGGGTGATGCCGTGACGAACTGCACCAGCCTGGCCGGATTCGCCGCCGCCGGAAACGTTCACCATGATGTCGAACTTGCCCACTGTTTCAGTCAATTCCAGCGGCTGACGCACCACCATGCGACCTGTCTCGCGAGAGAAGAACTCATCGATAGGCTTGTCGTTGACGACGATTTCGCCCTTGCCGGGTTTGATGAACACACGTGCCACCGCGCTCTTGCGACGACCGGTTCCGTAGTTATAAGTTACGCTCATGATTAAGCCTTCAACAGATCAATGGGTTTCGGTTGCTGCGCGCTATGCGGATGAGTCGCACCGCCGTAGACCTTGAGCTTGCTCAACATCGCATAGCCCAGCGGACCCTTCGGCAACATGCCGCGCACGGCCTTTTGCAGCACGCGCTGTGGATGGCGCTGTTGCAGCTTGAGGAAGTTGGTTTCGTAGATACCGCCTGGATATCCAGTATGGCGGTAGTACATCTTGTCCTGAGACTTGTTGCCGGTCACGCGCAGCTTGTCAGCATTGACGACCACGACGAAATCGCCGGTATCAACGTGCGGTGTGTAGATGGCCTTATGCTTGCCGCGCAAGCGGATAGCGATCTGGCTGGCCAAACGGCCCAGGATCTTGTCGGCGGCATCCACCAGCAACCAGTCATGCTGGACTTCGTGCGGCTTTGCGGAAAATGTTTTCATGGCATTTCCTAAAACTAAAAATGGTTAACAGACTGCGAAGGGCGCGCATTCTAAGCGAGACCTCCCTCCCTGTCAAACCTTTATCCGGGTGGCCTGCCCCCCTGTCCGGAAGGGCTTTTATGCAACAAGGCATCCAGCCAATCCTTCCAGCGGGTGTATTTGCTGGACAGCTTGGGTGCAGGCTGGAATACATTGACCTTTTCGGCAGTTCTGATGCTCGCACCGGGCATTCCGGCCGCCAGTCGGGCCGCCCCCAGCAGACTGGCATCCGTCTGCGACAGCCGGTAAACAGCAAGGGGCACGCATTGGGCAATGCCTTGTTGCAGACAGGGCAAAGCGGACCGGCCGCCGGAAAGATAGACACGCTCGATACCGAACTCGCGCTGAAAGTCTTCCAGAATGCGCGCCACGCGAAAGATGATGCCTTCCAGCAGCAAAATGGCGATGCGTTCCGGCGGCAACTGCCCGACCGGTTCCGAGAAGATGAGGCCCAGGTCACCCCGGAAATACGGCGCCCCCAGCCCGCTCGGTTCGGCCAGACAAAAGATGTCATCGCCCGCCAGGTCTTCAGTACGGCATGCATCGACCGGATAGGGTCTCAATGCCGCCGCAATGGAGTTGAGTGTGCCTTCGCCGGCCAGATGTACCCGCCGGGTTTCGTCCTGCCAGACCAGCGTCTGCAGGTAGCCGTCCGGCGCGCGCCGATTTTCCGGCAGATAGCACACGACGAAGCCGCCCGTGCCCAGATTGACCAGCGCTTCCGGCTGGCCTGCGGCGATACTGGTGACCAGTGCTGCCGACTGGTCGCCCAGGCTCGCCTGCAGGATCAGGCCATTCTCCAGCGGCAGTCCCAGCCCGGCAGAGGGTCTGACTAGCGGCAGAATTTGCGGCGGAATGCCGAACAGTTCGCACAACGCGGGCGACCACTGTTGCTGGTGAATATCCAGCAGTAGCGTACGCGCAGCCATCGACACATCGACCACATGATGTTTGCCGCCGGTCCAGCGCCAGATGAGAAAAGTATCCAGTGTGCCCAGCAGCCATTCACCGCTCAGCAGCCGTTCTCGCCATACCGGATGTTCGCGCAGCAGCACGCGCAGTTTTGGCGCCAGGTAATACGGGGTGAGCGGCAGTCCGGTGAGTTCGCGGATGATGCCATCGCTATCGCGCAAGGCTGCACAGCTTTCCGTACCCCTGCCGTCCTGCCAGGAGATCAGCGGCGTCACCGGCTTGCCGCTGGCTCGCTCCCAGATCAGGAACGAAGAGCGCTGGCTGCACAG
>CAYOJU010000203.1:2299-4583 GCA_964404355.1 uncultured Sideroxydans sp.
ATCGAGTGCGACCGCCACGATCATTTGAGGCAGGCCTCCACCTCCTGCGTCATTCTGTTCTCATCCCAGCCCAGCACCGGCGCCACCAGTTCAGCGAAATGGCGCAGTTCGGTCGCGTTCAATCTTGCCAGGATCAGCAAAGGCATGCGGCGACGCAACAAATCAGATAGATGTATCGCCATCTCATCGCGCGCGCACAGCATCAGATCGGCATAGATAAAAGGAAGATCAGACACGATGCGCGCCGCCAGTTGCGGTATCTCTCCGGCAAGGCGAAAAACCTCGTCGATGCGACTGCCGTGGCGGCGCATCAGCCACTTGGCACAATCCGCATCGATACCGAGTTGTTGCGCATGCGAGATTTTCTCTTCCGACCACGCGGCAAAATCCTGCTGCGGCTTCCACGGAAAGTCCCTGCCGTTGGTTGCACAGCCGACTGCCACGCCTAGGCGTGCGCAAACCGTATCGACAATGACCGTCGCATCTTCGCGCGCCGAGGTGAGCTTGCCGCCGATAGCGTGATGCAGTCCGTTATCCGCCGTTTTCAATTCCCAGTCGCGGCTGACCGCAGAGGGATGGGCCGCATCGCTCTGCTTCATCACACGCACGCCGGTGTAGCTGCCAATGACATCGTCCTTCGTCCAGGCCGTCTTGAGATAACGATTTGCCGCAGCCAGCAGGTAGTCCACGTCATCCATCTCAATCACCACGCTATCGATATCGCCGCGATAGTCCGTGTCAGTCGTGCCCAGCAGAGTGCGCCCGTACCACGGAATGATAAAGAACACCCTGCCATCCGATTTTGCCGTGAGCAGGATTGCCTCGCTGGTCGGCAGGGCAGGCATCACCAGATGGCTGCCTTTGCTCAGACGGCACCAGGCGCGGCCCTGCTCTGTCGCCGTCATCCACTGACCGGTAGTGCTGACATATTGCCTGGCATGCACTTCAACCGTCACATCCGACATTGCATCCCGCACTATCGCACCGCAGACCCTTCCCCGGTCTTCATCCCAGGTAACAAGCCTGGCGTAATTCACGCATACCGCACCATGAGCCATCGCACCCGCCACCAGCTCCAGCACCAGCCGCGCATCGTCGGTCTGCGCATCGCCGTAGGTGAAACCGCCTTTCAGCGTGGCATCGTCCAGAAAAGGAAAATGTTCGGAAAAACGCGCATGGTCGAAATGATGATGGCACATCGGTTCGCCGGGAAATCCGGCCAGCGTGTCGTACAGCGTCAATCCGGCCTTCAGTTTCAGGGTCCCGTTGCGGCTATCCGAATAAACAGGCACGCCGAAGCGCAACGGCCACACGCGATGGGGTGCCGCCTGCAGCAACATGCGCCGCTCCCGCAACGCCTTGCGCACCAGCTTGAAATCGTAGGTTTCCAGATAGCGCAGGCCGCCGTGGATCAACTTGCTCGATGCAGACGAAGTCGCGCTCGCCCAATCGCCCTGCTCCACCAGCGCGACCCTCAATCCGCGCAGCGCGGCATCATAAGCCGTCCAGGCGCCATAGATACCACCGCCGCACACCAGCAGGTCGAATTCGCCTTCCAGCGCTAAAAAATCGCGTTTCATTTATCCCTCATCTGCAACGCCTTCTGCGGCACGTTGCTGATCAGCACATCCACCCCCAGAGTCAGCGCACGGGTGATCTCGGCATCGGTATCGCACGTGTAAACGGCAATCAGTTTGCCGCGTTCACGCGCCACTTTCACCATCTCCACATCCAGTGTGGAGATGTCCACGCACAAACCGGACAGGAAAGGTTGCCCGTCCAGCGCTCGCTGCGCATCGCGCACGGAATGTTCCGGCTCCAGATTCAGTACCAGCGGGAACTGCGGCGCAAAGCGGTGCGCGTAGATCAGACTGTCAAGATTGAAGGATGAAACGATGATGCGGTCGTCCGATACCGCCCCCACCAGTCCGAGTGTCTTTCTGACCTTGAGTTCCTGCCGCGCCTGCATTTCCCAATCGCGGTTCTTGATCTCCAGCAGTAAACGGCAGCGTGCGCGATAGGCCGAGATGAATTCCTGCAGACTCATTACCCCCTCGGATGCAGCCGAAGCAGCAAAGTGCGCGGCAAAATTCATTGCCTGCAACTGCGCGTAATCGTAATCGTCGATATGATTGCCGGGCAGTTTCAGTTTCTTCAGGTCGCGGTCATGCCACAGCACGGCCTCCTCGTCGCGGCTGAGCTGCACATCGGTTTCGATACCGTCGATCGGGTAAGTCAGCGCCTTGTCAAAGGCACTGCGCGTATTTTCCGCCGCTTCCTTGTT
>CAYOJU010000204.1:0-4551 GCA_964404355.1 uncultured Sideroxydans sp.
GTTTCCAGTTCTATTTTTATTGCTGATTCTCATCCTTTGTGGATTGTAGACTCAGGGCAACAGACCATGTAGCCAAAGACCATGAATTGTTTGTGGATTTTCGTCGAATTATGCAAGGTTCAAAATGGCTTTATGTAGGAAACAACTCTCGTGTACCAGTCAAGGGTATAGGCACATGCAAGTTGGATATGCGTGATGGTCGAACCCTCCTCTTACATGATGTTCTCTTTGCACCTGACATTCGACGAAATCTTGTATCTGTAGTTGTTCTTCTTAGATTTGGATTTACTTTGAACATGTGTGGCACTAGTATTAAGTTGTATCTGGATGATGTGTGTTATGGTTATGGATATGTATCGAATGGTTTTATTATTCTGGATGTTATTAATATAATGACTTCTTCTAATACCCATTTTTCTTTAATTACATCTGCTGATGAAAATGTTGATGTGAATGTATGGCATATGAGATTAGGCCATATTGGACAGCAACGAATGGATAGGACAGCAACGAATGTATAGATTAGCCAAGGAAGGCATGTTAGGCTAGATTGAAAGGGTTAGTCCACCAACATGTGAAAATTGTTTAAAAGGAAAAATGGCAAGAAAACCATTCGGAACAGGAACCAGATCTGAATTTCCGTTGCAATTAATTCATTCAGACATTTGTGGACCAATGAATGTGAGGGCACGACATGGAGGTAGATACTTTATCACCTTCATTGACGATTATACGCGATACAGTCATATCTATTTGATTTCTCATAAATCTGACGCTCTTGCATGTTTCAAGAAATTTATAACCTTATGTGAAAATCAATTAGACAGAAAGGTTAAGGCCTTAAGAACGGATCGCGGTCGCGAATATTTGTCTGATGAGTTCAAACAAATGTGCGAAGAAAAAGGAATACTTAGGCAACTAACCATACCATATACTCCACAGCAAAACGGAGTGGCTGAAAGGAGAAATCAGACTCTTTTGGAAATGGTTAGGTCAATGATGGCTCAAGCAAATCTGCCAATCAATTTTTGGGGTGATGCATTATTGACTGCTGCCTATATTCTAAATCGTGTACCCTCTAAATCTGTTTCTTCAACTCCTTACGAACTTTGGAATAATAGAAAACCAGATCTTAGTAATCTGAGACCTTGGGGATGCACTGCCTTTGTTCATGATTCGTCTCATCAACATGGTAAATTGGGTCCACGGGGTAAAAAGAGTATATTTATACGATACTCTGAACATTCCAAATGTTATGTGTTTATTGGTGAACAATCAAGTGGGAGTGTAACAGAATTTGAGTCCCGAGATGTCATTTTCTTGGAAAATGAATTTCCAAGAAAGGGTGAGATAGGTCAGGAATTTTCTCTATATGAGGTAGAAGAAGAAGATGATTTGATTGTTGCAAATCGTTTGATGCATATTCCTGAACCTCCAACAGTATCTCATCCAAGTGGGAGCAAGTTAGTAGATGATGCTGAGCCAAGTTCAGCACAATCACAAATTAGGCATAGCAATCGTGCTAGAGTTCCTAAACGTCATTTTCCAATCGAAAATGAATCTTACATGATTGTCATGCAAGATGAAGAAGAGCCAAGAAATATTCGAGAGGCTCTCACTTGTCCTGCTAAAGAGAAATGGATGAAAGCAATGGAAGAAGAAATGGAGTCAATGAGATCAAATAATGTTTGGGAATTAGTTGATCTCCCTGAAGGACGCAAGGCAATTGGGAACAAATGGGTTCTCAAGATTAAGCGTCTAGCTGACGGCTCGATTGAGAGGTATAAGGCACGTCTTGTTGCTAAGGGGTATACACAACAAGAGGGGATAGACTATGAAGAGACTTTCTCTCCAGTTGTAAGATTTACTTCTATACGATTGATACTAGCTATTGTTGCCAGTTTAGATTTAGAATTGCATCAAATGGATGTTAAAACTGCGTTTCTAAATGGCAATCTGGAAGAAGAGATATATATGGAACAACCTGTCGGTTTTGTTGCCGAAGGTCAAGAGCACAAAGTGTGCAAATTGTTGAGATCTATTTATGGTCTCAAACAATCTTCCAGACAATGGTACATTCGGTTTCATCAAGCAATCATATCATTTGATTTCGAAATGATTGATGAAGACCACTGTGTGTATGTCAAGAGATCAAAAGAAAAATTTGTGATTCTATCGCTTTATGTGGATGACATACTGTTGGCTAGTAACAATAAAGAGTATGTGCAAATCATTAAAGAATGGTTATCCTCCAATTTTGATATGAAGGATATGGGTGAAGCAGCATACATTCTTGGAGTGAAGATTGAAAGAGATCGTTCCAAGAAGATGTTAGCTCTATCGCAAGAGCATTACATCAAGAAAGTACTTGAAAAGTTTCATATGCAAGACTGTAAACCCATTGATACTCCTATAGCAAAAGGCGAAGGTCTTAGTTTAAGAATGTGTCCAAAGACTCCAGATGAAAAAGCACAAATGGAAAAAGTTCCTTACTCAAGTGCTGTTGGCAGCCTCATGTATGCTATGATGTGTACTAGGCCGGATATCAGTTTCGCCGTTGGGATGGTGAGTAGATATCAAGCCAATCCAGGACAGTCCCATTGGAAAGCAGTAAAAAGAATACTTAGGTATCTGAAAGGTACTGCAAATTATTCATTGTGTTTTCAAGGAGAAAATCTGCAACTCATGGGTTACGCAGATGCTGATTGGGGAGGAGATTTAGATGAAAGAAAATCTACCTCAGGCTATGTTTTCTTACTTAGTAATGGAGCTATCTCTTGGAGTAGTAAGAAACAGAGTTGCATATCCTTATCCACAATGGAAGCTGAATTTGTAGCATTTTCAGCAGCAGTACAAGAAGCAGTTTGGCTTAAAAGATTTTTGAATCACTTGGGTTTCGGTGAGAATGAAACTAACTCAGTGTTGGTATACAACAATAGCTAAGCAGCAATCGCTTATACAAAAGATCCCAAGTATCACTCAAAGACCAAACACATTGATACTAAGTATAACTTCGTTAGAGACATGGTGGCGAAAAAACAAGTTTGCATGCAGTACATATCTACACACAAAATGGTGGCAGATCCTTTTACAAAGGCAATACCTATAGATGTGTTTATTGGCCATGTGAAATCTCTAGGGTTACGTAGATTGTAGTTATATTTTTGATTGAACAGTATATTATGTATATTTGTATTTGTGGGATAAATGCAATGAATGCTATTTTCTTATTCATTTATGTGATAATTGTTACAAATTATTTAATACCAATATATTTAGCATAACACATGAGATATAAAATGAAAGGTATGTCAGACAGTTGATTGGCCTTCTCACACAGGCAATCACTTCTGTGTCTTAGTAGGACATAGAAATGAGATTGATTTTAAGCTAGACATGATACAAAATGTGAGAGCAAGTGCTTAAAAATATATATCGCCTTGATAGAGAATCAAGATGAGGTCATATGAATATACTATTATGACCGAAGGTGAAATACCCACTATTTACCTTAACTGTCTTATGCCAAGTGGGAGTCCTGTTATTGGATTTATATGATAAGTAGAGTTGTGGACTCAAGTTAGATATTATGTATATCTGAACTATCACTTGTACGGTATTGGATTTTAAATTAGACATACGCTCCATAAGAAATGGAGAATAATACCGTAACATATGTTTCATACCATATGTGCAATTGACCAACAGGGTAACAGAAGATATGATCTCTTCTTCTTTGTTGTGTGAGACCCGCGAGATTAAAAAGATCTCATAGTACTCTTCGATTTTTTACTAAATACTTGAAGTTTCTTTTCAATTAGTTATTTTGGAATGTTGCCGATGATCATGAATGATGCGATCCAATGGAACATATCTGGATAGCAATTGATTTGGAATGAAGAGATTCTAGATAAAAGAAAAAGATCATTTGAGTGTTACATTATGTTATATTCACTGGTGCACCAATTATGTTTATGTAACATAATTGTGAATATATAAGTATGGTTGTATCAATAAATAAAAGAGATCTTGTAATACTTAAAAAAAATGTAACTTGATTATCTGGGGTACTGCATATTTACTCTACTTAGATGTTGTTATACATACCTAACAGTTGGATAACAACATATGCTCTCAAATTAAAATATGCTGGTCACGGCCTATTTCCTTGTATGAATTTTAACAGAGATAAGAGATTACGTTCTCTTAGTTTATAGCGGGTATCCCATTTTGTGCGAGTGGGAGATGTTGGATTTAATTAATGGTACGCCCGTTATGGGAAACCCGAATCCAAAACCTGACCCGTTATGAAGAGGTGCTGACCCGTTATGAAAGGGTACAGACCCTTCATGAAAAGGTGCATTGGTTTTATATAAACCATCCATATCTGTCTCTCTCTCAATCTATCAGTCTGAAAAACGTGTGAATAGTAACAGCCAATTAAAGAGAGAAAAGATAGAGAGCACCAAGAAGTACTCTGTTAAGGATCGAAGGTTTTAGGTCGTGGAAAACGCAGGGCTTCCGGCTTCGGCTTGTGATTCCTTGCAGAAC
>CAYOJU010000205.1:0-4545 GCA_964404355.1 uncultured Sideroxydans sp.
ATGCCATCGAGGAGCGTTTTCGCCGGCAAATGGAAAGGACCAATCTGCGCGGGGAACGGATATTCAGCCGGATCATTTTCTATGACAAGGCAGGCCATAAACTTGTTGATCTCTCGCTAGCGAAAGGCGGCCATCCTAAACTGTCCGCCATGACAGAACATACTTCGCTGCTGATCGATCCGCAATTACAACAAATTATCGTCCACGCTCCCGTGATGTACAAAGGTGTGGCGAGCGGGGCCGTGGCAGCCGTCGGCGACGTCCGGCAAATATCCCGCGATCTGATCAAGGCGGATGCCAGCGGAAGCTATGCAGAGCTGCTCCTGACAGATGCCGGGCAGGAGTTGCCGGGTTTCGGTGATCAGGTTCATCTGGACGAACGTGTCGCCAGTGCTTTGGTTAAATTGCCTGAAGATGTGTTGACCCCGCTGGCTGCGTCGTCGGGCAATGCGGCGCCAGGCAATCATCTCGCGGTGCGCACCAGGATTCCGCAAGCCGGGATATCGATGGTAACCGTGCTTGCCCGAGAGACGGCATATGGACAGGTTTCATCCCGTTTCTTCCTTTATTCCGCCGCCGCATTCCCATTGATACTGCTGCTGGCTGCCATCCTTTTTGATCGTGTGCGCCGGGACAGAGTGGCGCTCGCGCAGAGCGAGCAGCGTTTTCGCACGATATTCAACAATGTTCGGGATGTCATATTCGTTCTGGATGTCACCAGCACCACCATCGTCGAGGCAAATCCCCGGGTGCTAAGCCTCTACGGCTATGAGCAGGGTGAGGTGGCGGGATTGAAGATGGCTGACATCAGCGCGGGCGAGAAAACTGATAGCCATCGCGTATGGGCAGAATTTGTGGCGGCGGCCCTCAGCGGCAAGCCGCAGCTATTTTCCTGGCGTGCACGGCGCAAGAATGGCGAGGCATTCTGGGTCGAGATCAGTCTGTTGCGCGCCGTCATCGGCAGGCTTGATCGCTTGCTCGTTGTTGCGCACGACATTACGCAACGCAAGACTCAGGAACAGGAATTGATCCAGGCACTCGAGGACCAGCGCAACCTGAACAGGAAGCTTGAAGAAGCCCAATCCCAGTTGCTCCAGTCCGAAAAAATGGCATCCATTGGTCAACTGGCCGCCGGGATTGCCCATGAGATCAACAATCCGGTTGGTTTCGTCAATTCCAACATTGGAACACTCAGCGGCTATGTTGCGAGTCTGCTCAAAATGCTGGAAGCGTACCAGCAAGAGGAAAGCAATATGTCTCCCGAACGACGAGACGTGCTGGCAAAGCTGCGCGAAAAGCTGGACATCGCCTACTTGAGCAACGATGTCAGTGGCCTGTTGCAGGAATCTTTCGACGGTTTGCAGCGTGTCCGGCGAATCGTAACTGACCTGAAAGACTTCTCTCATGTAGACGTGACGGAATTTCAAAGCGCCAATCTGGAAAAAGGCCTGGATAGCACCTTGAACGTCGTCTGGAATGAACTGAAATACAAGGCAGTGGTCATCAAGGAATACGCGGGCGTTCCGGAAATCGAGTGCCTGCCATCGCAACTTAATCAGGTGTTCATGAACTTGCTCGTCAATGCCGCTCAAGCCATCGCCGAGCATGGGCGCATCACGGTAAGAACAGCATTTAACGAGAAAGATATCCGGGTCGAGATTGAGGATACGGGATCGGGTATATCCCCCGAACACCTGTCGAGGATATTTGAACCATTTTTCACGACCAAACCTGTCGGCAAGGGGACCGGCCTCGGGCTTTCCCTCGCCTATGGCATCGTCAAGAAACATGGCGGAAAAATTGAAGTCAGCAGCAAAAAAGGCGTTGGATCATTATTTCGCGTTATTCTCCCCCGACAGCGAACAGCGCCTGCGAGCTGATTAGCCTGTTGCAGCCCGGGGTCAGTTAATTGCCAGATCAACCAAATGGCAGCGGCCAGGAGCATTGCACCCTCGGAATATTGCCTTTTGGTTACGGTTTACTACCTTCGATCATCTTATCCGCAAACGTCCGCCGCTCACCCCGGCAGTCATTCATATTGATTCAGCTGGGTTATGCTTGTGCCGGAAATTCTTCATTTCTTGCAAGCAATAAGCATTGAGCGCTCATTGGACTTGATTGCGTGTGATACAGATCGCTTCGCACTTTGTCTTTCCCTGCTGAAGTCGCTATCTTCGCTAACTTGATCCAGGACGTCATAACCAGCAGCACCACAGAGGTCACCTGCCGCCTTTTGACACTTGTCCCAGCCACGTGTCATGCCGCTGCAATTCAGTGCATATGCTATGCGCCCATCAGGAGCATGAGTCTCCTTAACTGTGGCACATCCACCCGCAGCCAACGCTGCAATCATCACTACTCCAATAATTCTCATCGCGATCACCTATCGTTTAGGTCCCCATGACCAGAATGAATCTCAATGATGCACAGGGAATATATGCCAAATGTCCGTGCCTGTCTCTATGCGTTTTTCCGTGCGTGAATGAACTTCCAGGAACCTGCCAAGGAAAATCATTCCATGCGATTCGATTCATTTCTTGCGTTTTAGTGCAGCACCTGAATTGGAGGAAGCGTCGAATGTCTCTTCCTCTGCCGCCGTCAGCCATTCATTTCCACGTTACGAAGGTTTCTTCCTTTGCTGCGGCAGCGAGCAAATTTATCAGCGGCAACGCCCGATTGGCCATGCTCACCACCGGCTCGTCCGAATTTTTATCAGCATGTGGCGGCAACAACTTTTCCGCATCGATAGCGGCTTTTAGCCGGCTGAGCGCCTGGGGAACATCTTCTGCCCGGATGGCACCGGGCACGGTGGCGCTGTGCCCCATCATTTTCAGCATCTTGAGGGCGACATCCCCGAACATGGTGATGTCAGCATAGGCTTCGGTTGTAAAAGTGACCAGCATTTAGCACTCCTTGTTGGTGTCTTGCAGACCTTATCGGTTTACTTGATTTCGGAAATGAACTTTTCTCGCGGGCGACGCACCTTCTTCAGATTGACCAGCCAGTCCTGGTCGGCTTCCCGATAGCCCAGCGGCAGGAGCAGAACACTGCGCAGGCCGTGCGAACGCAAATTGAGAAGTACATCCAGCGCATCCGGATCAAACCCCTCAATGGGAGTACTGTCCACTTCTTCGCAAGCTGCCGCAACCAGGGCGACACCGAGGGCAATATAGGCTTGTCGTGCGGTATGCTGGAAGTTGATTTCGGGTCCGCGAGACGGGTATTTGTTCAAAAGCATATTGCGATAGTTTTCCCAACTATCACTTTTGAATCCGCGCACTTCGTTGGTCAGGTCAAACATCATGTTGATGCGCTCCGGGGTGTAATCGTCCCAGGCGGCAAACACCAGCAAATGCGAGCAATCGGTGATTTGCCCCTGCCCCCAGGCGATGGGTTTGATCTTTTCGCGCAGTTCGCTATTCGTGATCACGATAATCTCAAACGGTTGCAAACCGCTTGAGGTTGGCGCCAGCCGCGCCGCCTCCAGAATTCGCTCGACCTTGTCTTGCGGTACTGCTTTCGCGGGGTTCATTTTCTTGGCTGCATAGCGCCATTCGAGTGTTTTATTCAAGTCCATGAGGTACATCCTTTACTTGTTAAATTAGTCATCCCATTCGTCGTCAGATTCCAGCCGACTTTTGTCCCATCACCCGCTCAGCCGCCAAGGACCGCAAAGCCATAATAAACAGCAGTTCATATTCTTACGCTGATTCAGAACACTATACTTTCAACTGCCTTGTTTTATCCATTTCTTGATGGCGTCAACAGTCTCTTTCTCGATTCCATTGTAACCATGATGAGCAAAAGCCTCACAGGCATCCCCAACCGAGATGCCCCCCTCCATGACTATAAAGTCGTTGCCATAGCTCTTGTGTGAGTGTTCGGCGGCACTGAACGGCGTGTTTTTGCATGAGTCATCGCGGTGATGTACCACGAGATGCCGGTTCGCATACTTCTTCGCATCGAAAGAAGAGATGCTCTGCAAGGAAGAGGTATGAACCTCACCAGTGATCTTGTCGGAAAGATACTCAGCCAGCCACATCGTGTCGTAGGTGCCCTTGCTGGTACCCACAAGATAAATCCTGACACCGGGAAATCTTTTTTTCAGATCGTCGATGACGGCTTGTATACGCTCCTTATTTTGCGTTGAGTTGGTTGAAATAGTGACAAATTCATCGTCAACAAAGTAATTCCTGGAGCGAAGCAGGAAGTTGTTTTTTGCCTTATAGACCAGCTTTCCGTCTTCCATGTGCGGATCTACGATGCCACTTCCGCCCGGAAATAGAATAAGTGCATAGCGTGGAGACAGATTGTTGTAATTCAGAACATAGGGAACCGTTTCCCCGTTCTTTTGCTGGGCTGTTGTTACAAGGTCTTCGCCAGCCCGGCATATTCCGATTGATTGGGCAAAAACAAGCACTAGAACAAATAATTTGAATAGCTGTGTTCTGCTTAATTCAAGCAACATTCATTCTCGCTTTCTGCAGACTCTGCTGTGCCGTTATCCAAACCAACACAGTGGCCCGCTATTTTTGATAAAGAAAC
>CAYOJU010000206.1:0-4534 GCA_964404355.1 uncultured Sideroxydans sp.
GGTTACGGCGGCCAATTGCAAAGCCTGGGCGATAAACTGCTGGATATCCTGCCTGCTTTCTTTGCCAGGTACACCCCGCAGCCTTCGCTGCTGCACGGCGACCTGTGGAGCGGAAACCATGCCTTTACTGCCGATGGCGCCCCGGCCATTTTTGACCCCGCGAGCTATTACGGCGACCGCGAATGCGACCTTGCGATGAGCGAACTTTTCGGCGGATTCCCTGCAAGCTTCTACGCCGCATATCGCGCGGAGTGGCCGCTGCACGAGGGTTATGAAACCCGACGCGACCTATACAACCTCTACCATATCCTCAATCACGCCAATTTGTTTGGCGGCAGTTACGTGCCACAGGCAGAGCAAATATTGATGAAGTTGCTGGATGGCATTAACTGAATGAAATTCAGCGTCAGCAGTTATGACAAATTCCAATCCGGCTGCCGGCAAACATGCAAGTTCTCCATGCCCGGTACGGTACGTTACCGCACTGACTGCCAGTCCAAACAGTCGGAGAGTGTTACTCTCGAACCGAGGCGATAGTGTCGTTAATATATTTCCGAACCTGAACAGACACAATAAAATGTTGAGCAAGCTCTGTTCCTGGCCTTGCGCCTGTTTGGCGTAACGGGCACAATTTACACAGGCCAGTCGTCTTAAGCTGCGCTGCATCCGGGCTTCCAGAGAAATGCGGAATTGATATCACTTTCAAGCCTAACGATTGATGAGAATGTGCCCCAGACGTCATGCTTTTTCCCTCTTGCTCCCGCAGCAACAGCCTCCCTCTTTTCCGGTCAAGTTCCCATGAATGCTGCAATGCTGAAATTGGTGTATGGAGAGGAGAGCCTGTACCCCAGGGAATTGGAGCTTCACCACCCCCGTATACTGGAAAAAATCGTCATGCTCTGGCATACCCCGCAGATGGCGGAATTTTTTCTGGAGCTGATGGTTCACAGCCGGAGCGAACGCCAGGGATTTTCACACGAAGTCGTCGGTGAACTGTTTTATCTGAGCGAAGTATTTGAAGGCACGCGCAACCTGCCCAAGGTCTTCGATGACAACCCGCTGGCGCAAATCAGCAACAAGCTGGACAAATCAGGCAAGTACGAACACTCTCCGCAGAGTTTCATCAATATGCGCGCCCCAAGTGACGACAGCCCCTGGGCCAGCATTGATGCCAACTCCCGTTATGAAATTGAAAGACTGGGCTATCCCTGTACCGCCGCCGGTTTCTTGAAGGCGGCAACTGGTAAAGATCTCAAGACGATCGGCCTGTTCCTGCACTGCAATATCAACATCGATACCTGCGACGAGCGCGGCTGGTCGCCGCTATTTTTTGCTTCTTTCAATGGCAACCTTGAACTGGCGAAACTTTTTCTCGAGTTTGGCGCCAATGTGAATCTGAGGGACAACGGGGGCTTCTCCCCGTTGCACTGGGCCGCATACAACGGCCATGCCGACCTCATCAAGCATTTCGTCACCCACAATGCGGATATCAACGCACGCAGCCTGCGCGACTGGACCCCGCTGATGATGGCCGCCATGAATGGACATCTGCCGGCATGTACCGCATTGATCGCCTGCGGCGCCGAAACCAGCCTGGTTTCCAGCCATGGCTGGACGGCATTGCAAAAAGCCAGCTTCAACCATCATGAACCTGTAATCAAGCTGCTCCTGTCGTTATTGAAGGACCATGTAAAGTTCTGCAAATCAACAACCGGTATCGATGAACCTGCCCAACCCAACACTGCTTGAGATTGCGCTGAATGGTAACCGCGTTTTCTGCGGCGGCATGTGAGACGCGAAATCCGGATTGCTCAGTACAAACTGAATATCCTTGGCCGGCAAGACAAGTTATTATTACAAGCTACCGCTTTGAGCGACACCACACCGATTTAGAATGTTATTCAATTCCTACGGATTCATTTTTCTGTATTTGCCGGTGACGCTGGTGGTTTTCTTCTGGCTGGCACGCTTCGGACATGCATATTCTGCAGCATGGCTGGCAGCGGCCTCGCTATTCTTCTATGGTTACTGGAATCCGGCTTTTGTAGGTCTGCTGCTGGTCTCGATCATCTGCAACTACACATTCGGAATGTGGATTGCCAAAACTCTCGGCCAGCATGGCGCAAGGAGGGCGAAACAGCTACTGGTGTTTGCAATTTCCGCCAATCTGTTGCTGCTCGGCTATTACAAGTATGCCAATTTTTTTCTGACCAACATTAACAGCGCGGCGGGGCTTCAGCTTTCGCTGGGCGACATCATTCTTCCGCTCGGAATTTCATTTTTTACCTTTACGCAGATCGCGTTTCTCGTGGACACCTGGCAGGGCAAGGTTAAGGAATACAACTTTATTCATTACACCCTGTTCGTCACCTACTTCCCGCACCTGATCGCAGGGCCGGTATTGCACCACAGTGAAATGATGCCCCAGTTTGCCTTGCGCAATAATTACAGAGTCAATTGGGAAAATGTCGCCAACGGTTTGGTATTGTTCACGCTGGGACTGTGCAAAAAAACGTTATGGGCAGATTCGTTCGCTCCGTATGCAAATGCGATATTTGGCGGAGTTCTACGCGGCGAGATGCCCACCACATATGAAGCATGGTGCGGAGCGCTGGCCTATACCATGCAAATCTATTTCGATTTCTCCGGTTATACCGATATGGCACTCGGCATCGCCCTGATGTTCAACATTCGCTTGCCGATCAATTTTTTCTCTCCCTACAAGGCCTCCAGCATCATCGAGTTCTGGCGTACATGGCACATGACGCTGTCGCGGTTTTTGCGCGATTACCTGTACATTCCGCTGGGTGGCAACCGGAAGGGTAAATCGCGTCGCTATGCAAATCTGATGGCTACCATGCTACTGGGCGGCTTATGGCATGGCGCCGGCTGGACATTTGCCTGCTGGGGAGGTTTGCACGGTGTTTATTTGATGTTCAATCATTTGTGGCGCGAGTGGCTTCCGGATCGTCCGGTGCGATGGATTCCCGTCTGGCTGTCAACATTGACTGGAGTAACAATCACGTTCATTGCAGTGGTCATCGCGTGGGTCGTGTTCCGCTCAACGGATATATTTCATGCCAATGTAATGCTGAAGGCAATGGCCGGAATCGAGGCACGGCAAATCTCATTTGCCGATGTCATACACGGTCAATTACTGGTGAGCACCAACCTGCGGGGACGGGAACTTGCCATCTTGCTGGTTTCGGCATTTGCCTGGGTCTGGGTATTGCCTAACTCAACCAGAATCAAATTCTTCCAGGGTGGCCTTGTACTGTCACTAGTCCAGGCGATGGCCGTGGTTTATTTCCTGTATCTTGCAATCGATCAATTCGGCAGCTACAGCCCATTCCTCTATTTCCAGTTCTGACGCCATGAGACAAGCCAAACTTTTCTCGATTACCGTCGCCGTAGTAATTGCCCTTTATGGACTCGTCGGTTTCTATTTCCTGCCTTTGGCAAGCTTTGAGGGGGATTTGACCCGTTTGGCCAAGTTACCGGAATCATCTTTTGGCTGGACCAAGGAGCAGCCTGCCATCAATCCGGATTTGATGAAATCGGCAGAATGGCAGGATGCCGATGTGCTGGTGATTGGAGACAGTTTTTCCAACGCACAAGTCTGGCAAACTGTATTCACCCAAAAAGGAGTGCGCGTCAGAACTGAGTCATGGGAGACCGTATTTAATATTTGTGAAGATTTTTCCGACTGGGTACACCGCTCTGGTTTCAAGGGAAAGTACATCATTGTTCAAAGTGCCGAAAAATATCTGGAAGACAGATTGGCTCGCTCAGTAGGATGCAAGCACATGTCCTACCACCCGGTGGCAAAGAGGGTTCCCGGTCCTCCCGCCACCAAGGCAGATCGGCATAAACTCGATTTTTCCGGCCGCTTGTCAGTCGGCATTCAAACTGAATTGCATAGCCTGGAATATGAAAGGCTGAGCAGCAGCCCCGATTTCAAGGGCTGGGATGCGCTGGGCGAAGTCAGGATGAAGCGCATCGCCAATGGTTGTGATTTGTTCAGTCATCCGCGCTGCAATGACGTGCTGTTCTACGAAAAGGATCGCGTTGAGGATTTGGGAGAGAACATTCTGGCCAACATGGCCGAAACCAACGCGCGCATGAAGGATTTTTCCGTCGTATGGGTAGTTATTCCCGACAAGGCAACTGTTTACGTGTATCAGGACAAGAAATTCTGGGACGAGGCTGAACGCCGGTTTCACGCACCTAATTTATTGAAGGTTTTTGGACAGGAAGTCCGGAATAAGACCATAGATCTCTATTACGCAAATAATACGCACGTATCTACGACCGGATACCTGATTATGGGAAATGCGATATATCAAAACATGTTTCACCAGCCATCACCATGAGCCTGCAATTTATTTCGTTTGCTATTCCCCCCGATATGCTCCATAGTGCGACCCGCGATTCATCAAGTCTGTCGTTTTTGTCTGGTTAGTCTCCGTTCTACGGTATTCCTTCATACATCTTCTTGCCGTCTTGAAATTCGCCCTAGTGTGGGGCTTCGCCC
>CAYOJU010000207.1:0-4522 GCA_964404355.1 uncultured Sideroxydans sp.
TAGGCCAGTAGCTCAATTGGTAGAGTATCGGTCTCCAAAACCGAGGGTTGGGGGTTCGAGACCCTCCTGGCCTGCCAGTAAGTAAAGTAGAAACGGACAGTTCGCACATGGCTGACAAGATCAAATTGCTGATTGCATTCCTGCTCATCGCGGCAGGTGTGGTCGGCTTCTACGCATTGCAGGATAGCGCGGCGGTGTTGCGCGTGCTGTCGGTGTTGCTGGGCGTGCTGGCTGCGGCAGGAATGTTCTGGACGACAGCTTCCGGCAAGCAGTTCTTCGGCTTTGCCGGGGATTCGGTGGCTGAAGCCAAGCGTGTGGTGTGGCCGACACGCAAAGAAACAATACAGACGACCGCGGTGGTGATTGCGTTTGCGGTGGTGATGGCGCTGTTCCTGTGGGCAGTGGATGCTACGCTGCTGTCGATCGTCAACAAATTGATGGGACGGAGTGAGTGATGGCCAAGCGTTGGTATGTGGTGCATACGTACTCGCAGTTCGAGAAGAGCGTGCAGCGCGCTTTGGTGGAGCGCATTGCGCGCGAAGGTATGGCAGACTTGTTCGGCCAGATCCTCGTTCCGGTTGAGGAAGTGGTCGAACTGAAGTCCGGCCAGAAGAACATCAGCGAACGCAAATTCTTCCCCGGCTACGTGCTGGTCGAGATGGATATGACCGACGAGAGTTGGCACCTGGTGAAGAACACGCCGAAGGTTACCGGTTTCCTCGGTGGTTCGGCAATGAAGCCGACGCCGATCAGTCAGAAGGAAGTCGACAACATCATGCAGCAGATGCAGGCGGGTGTTGAGAAGCCGCGTCCCAAGGTGCTGTTCGAAGTGGGTGAGGCGGTGCGTGTCAAGGAAGGTCCGTTCACGGATTTCCACGGCATGGTGGAAGACGTCAATTACGACAAGAGCAAGCTGCGGGTCGCGGTCACCATTTTCGGTCGATCGACACCTGTGGAACTGAATTTCGGGCAAGTCGAAAAAGCCTGATGAATACAGGACTGAGGACTTAGGACTCAGGACTGAGTAAAGAGCGGTAATCGTTTTTTAACGGGGAGCGTATCGGAGCAGTTGCGGTATGCGTTTAACCCACTAAGTAAGGAGTAGCAACGTGGCAAAGAAAATCGTCGGCTATATCAAGCTGCAAGTTCCGGCCGGTAAGGCCAACCCCAGTCCTCCCATTGGTCCCGCACTCGGTCAGCGCGGCCTGAACATCATGGAATTCTGCAAGGCGTTCAACGCGCAGACCCAGGGTGTTGAGCCGGGTCTGCCAATTCCGGTGGTAATCACCGCTTTTGCGGACAAGAGCTTCACCTTCGTGATGAAGACGCCTCCTGCGACCATTCTGATCAAGAAGGCCGCCGGTGTGCAAAAAGGCAGCAAGACGCCGCATACCGACAAGGTCGGCAAACTGACCCGCAAGCAAGCGGAAGATATCGCCAAAGCCAAGCAGCCTGACCTGACGGCAGCTGACCTGGATGCCGCAGTACGCACCATCGCTGGTAGCGCGCGCAGCATGGGCATTACCGTGGAAGGGGTGAAATAACATGGCACAAGTTTCCAAACGTTATAAGGCGGCAGCCGCCAAGGTTGATCGCAACAAGCTGTACGCGCTGGATGAAGCGCTGAAGCTGGTGAAAGAGACCGCCAAGGCCAAGTTCGATGAGTCCATCGACGTGGCTGTGAATCTGGGTATCGATGCCAAAAAGTCCGATCAACTGGTGCGCGGCTCTGTTGTGCTGCCAAAGGGTACCGGCAAGACCGTGCGCGTGGCTGTTTTTGCGCAAGGTGCCAAGGCTGAAGAAGCCAAGGCGGCAGGTGCCGATATCGTCGGTTTCGACGATCTGGCCGAAAGTATCAAAGCCGGCAAGATGGATTTCGACGTGGTGATTGCGTCTCCCGATGCAATGCGTATCGTCGGTCAGCTGGGTCAAATTCTGGGCCCGCGCGGTTTGATGCCTAACCCCAAGGTGGGCACCGTATCCGCCGATGTGGCTGGTGCAGTGAAGAACGCCAAAGCCGGTCAGGTTCAATACCGTACCGACAAGAACGGCATTGTGCAATGCACCATCGGCCGCGCCTCGTTCGCGCCGGAAGCGCTGCGCGAAAACATGCTGGCTTTGATCGATGCATTGAACAAAGCCAAGCCTGCGGCGTCCAAGGGTATCTACCTGAAGAAAGTTGCGATCTCCAGCACGATGGGTGTGGGTATTCGCGTCGAACAGGCCAGCCTGGTAGCTTAATGTTTTGAATTTGGCGGCAGGGTTTTTTCCCTGCTGCCATTTGCTCTTTGTATCGCTGGCAGCATAGGCGTCAAAGACCGTAGGTGTCGAAGGTGCGGTTGGCCTGGGACTTAATTGACGGCAGTATCGTCGACCCACGTAGATGGTGTGCCCGCGAGCAGGAAGATTTGGTTGTACCTGTCTTGAGGACGCGGTCGTTAATCAAGGAATGTCAAACTACGGTGCGATATTCCGATGTGAAAATGGAGGAAGACTTTGGGTCTTAATCTGCAAGAAAAGCAAGCGGTGGTTACGGAAGTCAGCGCACAAGTGGCGCAGGCCCAGACTATCGTGCTGGCTGAGTATCGCGGCATCGAAGTCGGCGACATCACCAAGCTGCGTGCCAATGCACGTAACTCGGGTGTGTATTTCCGCGTGGTTAAAAACACGCTGGCACGCCGTGCGGTGCAAGGCACTCCGTTCGAAGCGTTGGCAGACAAGATGGTGGGGCCGTTGGTTTACGGCATCAGCGCTGATCCTGTTGCCGCTGCGAAAGTGGTGCATGACTTCGCCAGAACCAACGACAAGTTGGTGATTACAGCGGGTGCTTACAACGGCAAGGTGCTGGACAAGGCGGGCGTTTCCGCACTGGCCACCGTACCGCCTAAGGAAGTGCTGCTGGCGCAACTGTGTGGTCTGTTGCAATCGCCGATGTCCGGTTTGGCGCGCGTACTCGTTGCAGTGGCAGAGAAGAAAGCGGTTCCCGCTTAATCAAAACTGCTACCGCTTAATTTATTTCCATTACTTAATTCAGGAAGAACAACATGGCATTCGATAAAGACGCATTTTTGGCAGCACTGGACGGCATGTCCGTGCTGGAATTGAACGAGCTGGTGAAGGCAATCGAAGAGAAGTTCGGCGTATCCGCTGCTGCAATGGCTGCTCCTGCCGCTGCTGGTGGTGCTGCTGCTGGTGCTGCTGCTGTTGAGCAGACCGAGTTCACCGTAATCTTGAAGGCTGCAGGCGACGCCAAGGTTAACGTGATCAAGGTGGTGCGTGCTATTACCGGTCTGGGCTTGAAAGAAGCCAAGGACCTGGTTGATGGTGCACCGAAGCCAGTCAAGGAAGGCGTCAACAAGGCTGATGCTGATGCGATCGCCAAGCAACTGATCGAAGCTGGCGCAACTGCTGAAATCAAGTAAGCATAGCGTTTGCAGAAAGGCTGACGGAAAACCCGTCAGCCTTTTGGCGCTTCTGGAAACAAAACCGGAATGTACTGTCTGAGTGTGTAGAAGTTAACGGTTAAGCGGTGCCTGGGCGCCGATTGTCCCTTACCTTTTCCTTCTGTTAGTGGAGATACCATGAGCTATTCTTTTACCGAGAAAAAACGTATTCGTAAAAGTTTTGCGAAGCGCGTCGGCGCTTTGCCAGTGCCATTTTTGCTGTCCACCCAGTTGGAATCCTACAGCGATTTTTTGCAAGCCTGGGTTGCACCCGAGCAGCGCAAGAATCAGGGATTGCAAGCTGCATTCAATTCCATCTTCCCGATCGAGAGCCACACCAAGTTCGCGCGTCTGGACTTCGTCAGCTACACGCTGGGCCTGCCGCCGTTCGACGTGCGTGAGTGCCAGCAACGCGGCCTGACTTATGCCTCTCCGCTGCGTGCCCGCGTGCGCCTGACCCTGCTGGATAAGGAAGCATCCAAGCCTACCGTGAAGGAAGTGAAAGAGCAGGAAGTCTACATGGGCGAGATCCCGTTGATGACCAACACCGGCTCATTCGTAATCAACGGTACCGAGCGCGTGATCGTATCGCAGCTGCACCGTTCGCCTGGTGTGTTCTTCGAGCATGATCGCGGCAAAACCCACTCTTCCGGCAAGCTGCTGTTCTCCGCTCGCGTGATTCCTTACCGTGGTTCCTGGCTGGACTTCGAGTTTGATGCCAAGGACTTCGTGTATTTCCGTATTGACCGTCGCCGCAAGATGCCGGTGACCATCCTGTTGAAGTCGCTGGGCTATACGCCGGAACAAATCCTGGAGATGTTCTTCAACAACGACACCTTCCACTTCAGCAAGAAGGGTATTCAGTTTGAAGTGGTGCCGGAACGTTTGCGCGGTGAAATCGCACGCTTCGATATCGAAGGCAAGGGCAAGCTGATTGTTGCCAAGGACAAGCGCATTACCGTGCGCCACATTCGCGAGATACAGGAAGCTGGCATTGACAAGCTGACTGTGGCCGAGGATTTCTTGGTCGGCCGCGTGCTGGCGCATAACATCGTGGACAAGGACAGCGGCGAGATTAT
>CAYOJU010000208.1:0-2524 GCA_964404355.1 uncultured Sideroxydans sp.
TCCTTGATCAGGCCGATGGTGCGGTCGATGTGCTCGGAAGCTTCCGGGTGGAAGGTGATGTAGGTCGCACCGGCCTTGGCAAAGTCGGGAATGATGCGATCCACGGGCTTCACCATCAGATGCACATCGATGGGCGCAGTCACACCATGTTTGCGCAACGCTTCGCAGACCAGTGGGCCGATAGTCAGGTTGGGTACGTAATGGTTGTCCATCACGTCGAAGTGGACAATGTCGGCGCCGGAGGCGAGCACGTTGTCGACTTCTTCACCAAGTCTGGCGAAATTGGCGGAGAGAATCGAAGGTGCGATCTGGAAATCCATGGTTTCAGTCCTTAATTTGGTTGATAGCTTCACTGGGCATTTTAACCGAAAGTACTTGCAGGTAATCCGGTACCTTGTTGCGGGTATTGGCAGAGCAGCGTATCGCAGGACTTCCGGGAACAGTTTGTAGCGGAAGAATGGGATATTCGGAGTAAAAAATATGTGCGAATACGTAGCTCTTTGGTTATATGTGATTTCGTGCGCAGAAGGTATATCATGCGCACCTATGGGGAGACGGATCAAATCCGTTCAATTACGCCGGCCTGCAAGCAGTCGGCCTGCGTACAACAACCTCACCGAATCAGGTGCGGGTTTTCTGAAAATTTACCAGGTGTCGAAATTGATACCACTTGAACGCGAGGGCGGATCCTGTGGAGTCGATTTTCCACGCCTGCAAAAAGCCCAAGCCCAATTTGAGTCTCGGGTTACGGCATTGATAGATAAGGGAATCAGGCACTACAATGCGGACGGAACGAGCGATTTGACCAAGGTCTCATCCGTGCTTCAATAACTAGATAAAGAAGCGGTCAGGGAAGACAAGTTGTGAAGATCAAATTCAGCAAAATAAACACCAGGCTTGACATGAACAAGTCCGAAATAGAGCAGAATATTTTGATGGGGCTTGTGGTTGCAGTCATGCTGGGTGCCTTGTGGTTCCTTTATGACAAGACGCAATCAGTCGATCTGCAAGAGCAGAACGAAGTGATGGGTTTGTTGAACGAGGTGAAGGAAATTGACAGCCGCTGGGATCTGGAAGTACAGCGTGCGCGCATAGACCTTTCCAGCCATGAAGCGTTATTTGTCCGTGCCGATTCGGGAGACAAAGCGCTACGCGACATTACCCGTTTTGCCGGACTGACTTCCAGCAAATCGCTCAGAACCGGCCTTCCCGAACTCAGAAACGCCATACAACTCAAGTCTGATCTGGTACAGCAATTCCTGTCCGAGAATCGCACCAACAAGGCGGCGCTGCAGGAGTTGATGAAAGAAGCAGCCGGACTAAGTTTGCAACTCAGAGGAAAGAAGAGCTCTCCTGCTCTTGTGCAGGCATTGGGCCAGTTGGATGATGCTGCACCGCAATATTTCCTGCATGGAGAGGAATCGCAAAGGGCAAGTTTGCAGGCGGCAGCTGCACAACTGGGGGCTATGCCAATTGCAGCGGAAGAGCGAGCCCGGCTTGAAAAGACGGTGCAAACCCTGCTGCAACAAGTCCCGGTCGAACTGGATCATTTTGCGCAGTTGGAACGGTTGAGTACGGGGCCGCGCCTGATCAATTTGACGTTGTCTTTCAACAGCGAACTGGAAAATATTTTTCAGGAGAAAGAACGCTACCGTATCTACCTGGTTTATTACGCATCTGCCTTGCTGGTGCTGCTGATCTATTTTGGAGCCAGGCTGAAAACAGCCAACCAGACTTTGGAGCACCGGGTCGAGGAGCGAACCCGTGAGCTGATGGATGCATTGAAACACCTCAAGGAATCCGAGTCGCAACTCATACAGTCGGAAAAAATGTCTTCGCTGGGGCAAATGGTGGCGGGCGTTGCGCATGAGATCAACACGCCGCTGGCTTATGTGAAAAACAGCCTGGGGAAGGTTTCGGAACAATTGCCGGATATTGGCAACGCGCTCGATCATTGCGAAAAGCTACTGGACTTTCTCAGGGCGGGAAACGATCCGGAAGGTTTGTCGCGCGAATTTCAGCAAACCACCAATCACATCGGCGCACTCAAACAGCAGCATGTCATTGAGGAACTAACCACGCTGGTCAAGGACGGCCTGTTTGGCACTGGACAGGTGTCGGAGATCGTCGGCAATCTGAAGAATTTCAGTCGGCTCGATCGCAGCAAAGTCTCCCACGCCAATTTGAACGAAAGTTTGAACAACACCTTGTTGCTGGCCAAGCACATGCTCAAATCCGTGACGGTGAACAAGAATTTCGGCGAAATTCCGGACATTACCTGTGCCTCTTCGCAAATCAACCAGGTGTTCCTGAATCTGGTGACCAACGCAGTGCAGGCGATGCCGGGTGAACACGGAACGCTTACCTTGGGAACGCGCCGGGAAGACGATGGGGTTGCGGTCGAGGTGCAGGATGACGGCTCCGGAATTCCGGCGGATGTTATGTCCAGAATATTCGATCCATTCTTTACGACCAAGGAAGTCGGCAAAGGCACGGGCCTGGGCTTGTCGATCTCCTACAAGAT
>CAYOJU010000208.1:2624-4505 GCA_964404355.1 uncultured Sideroxydans sp.
CAGGCGGTCGGTCGACTGGTGCACCCGCGCATCGTGCAGATTTACGATTTCATTGAAGACGAAAATGCTGCCTACATCATCATGGAATTGGTGCATGGCAAGACGTTGTCCCTGCATCTGGCGAGCAAAGAAGTTTTCGGGTTACGGGAAATTGCCCAGATCATCACACAGACGCTGGATGGTATTGGTTATGCACATGCACAGGGTGTTGTGCATCGCGACATGAAGTCGGCGAACATCATGATCAACAATGATGGGCGTATCAAGATCAGCGATTTCGGCATTGCCCATATCGACACGTCGACGCTGACCAAGGTGGGTGATTTGATCGGTACGCCTTCTTATATGTCCCCTGAGCAATTCACCGGCGGAGAGGTCGACAAGTCGTCCGACCTGTATTCCATTGGGGTGATTGCCTATGAGCTGTTGACCGGCAGGAAGCCGTTTACCGGCACGCTTCCGGTGGTCATGCAGCAGGTGGTGAATGTGACTCCCGCAAAACCGTCGTCCATCAATGGCAAACTTTCCCCTGAGATCGACAAGGTACTGGGCAAAGCCATGGAGAAGAATCCCGCCGACCGTTACCAGTCGGCAAGCGAGTTCTCCGATGCCTTCAAAGCGGCGATCCATGCCTCGCTCATGCTGTCTGAACCGCAACCGGCAGTTGCCATGCCCGATGCCGGCAAATTGCTGGATGCTGCCCGCGGACTGAAATTCGATTCGTTCAGCCTGAATGCCGCAGGAGCGGAAGAAGAAAACTTCGGCGATAGCGCTATCATTCTCGATCCCGGTCTGAAAAAAGCCCGCCTGCTGATCGTTGATGACGAAGAACGCATCCTGAACGCGCTGAAATCCCTGTTCCGGCAGCGCTACCACGTGTTTACCACCACCGACGGCAACAAAGCTCTCGATTTCATCACCCGCTACCAGATGCACGTCATCATCAGCGACCAGCGTATGCCGATCATGACCGGCGTGGAGCTGTTGCGGCGGTCACGCGAAATTTCACCGCACAGCGTGCGCATTTTACTGACGGGCTATTCCGATCTGGCCGCCATGGTGGGCTCGATCAACGACGGCGAGGTATATCGCTTCCTCAACAAACCCTGGGACAACCAGGCGCTGCAAACCCTGGTGGGTGAAGCGGCCACTATCGCGCTGGAGCTGGCCGACACCAAAACCGGGACAGTGGAATTGCCCGAAAAAATGCAGGCCGGTGTGCTGGTGGTCGACCGGGATGAAGAAGTCCTTGGTGTGGTGCGAGAACTGGTCGGCGGGCGGTGCCCGGTGCTGTATGCCGGTAACACCGATGCGGCATTGGGCATGCTGCAAAAACACGAGATCGCGCTGGTGATTGCCGACGTCGAATCGAGCCAGGACCAGTTGGCTTCCATGTTGAAATTGCTGAAACAGGAATACCCGAAAATTCTGTCTATCGTTGCCACCAAGGCCAAAGATGCAGAACTGGTGATCGAACTCATCAATCAGGCCCAGGTATTTCGCATACTCAACAAACCGATCAACGTGGGGATATTGAAAGAGCATTTGCATGCCGCCTTGAGCCGTTATCTGACTTATGTGCAAACTCCGCAACTGGTTCACGCGCACAAGGTTGAAGCCCCTGCGCAAACACGTACCTCCAGTGTTGCAATCAATATCCTGAAACGTCTGGGCTTGCTGCGCGGGCATTAGATTGTCCGGAAACTCGGGCCACCCGGCCCGGATCGAGACGGCGCTTGTCACGCCGCTCAAAATACGGTGAAATGCGGGAATGGAAGATTCCTCTCACTATCGCATTCAGGTCGCCGTGCAGGTGCGCTATCTGGCTGACCAGTCCGATGAGGCAGATAACCGCCACGTTTTTGCGTATACCATCACACT
>CAYOJU010000209.1:0-4466 GCA_964404355.1 uncultured Sideroxydans sp.
GCCAGCACCGTGAGCGAGAATTCCCACTGAAAGAAAGCGAAGAAGCCAAGAATGATCACCACGTCATGCAGGTTGGCGACAATCGCTGCCAGGCCGAATTTCCACTCGAAGCGCAGCCACAGATAACCGACGATCCCCAAGCTCACCAGCAACAGCGCCATTGCGCCGTTCTCGACCAGGTCCTTGCCGACTTGCGGACCAACAAACTCGACGCGACGCAGCTCGACGCTGGCATCCTGCTGATGCAGGGCTTCCATCACTTGTTCGGACAGTTTCGCGCCTACCTTGTTTTGCTTGAGCGGAATCTGGATCAGCACGTCCTTGCTGGAACCGAAGTTCTGCACCTGTGCTTCTTTCAGATCAATGCTTCCCAGTTGAGCTCGAACCTTATCCAGATCCGCCGATTGGGCGTAATGCACTTCCAAGACCGTGCCGCCGGTAAAGTCCACGCCGAAGTTCAGCCCTTTGGTCGCCAGGAAGAACACGGCAAACAGAAAGGTTACCAACGAGATGCTGGTGGTCACCTTCCCGTAGCTCATGAACGGGATGTCTTTTTTGATGCGGAAGAATTCCATGTTTTATCCCCTTAGCCGATAGCGACCTTGTTCAGACGCGCTTTGCGGCCGTAGATCAGATTAACCAGCGCGCGCGAGACCAGCACTGCGCTGAAGATCGAAGTCAGGATGCCGAGGCACAGCACCACTGCAAAACCTTTCACCGGGCCGGAGCCGAACATGAACAGCGCAATGCCCACGATCAGCGCGGTAATGTTGGAGTCCAGAATCGTGGCAAACGCGTGCATATAGCCTTCGTGGATCGCCGTTTGCGGCGGCACACCGTTACGCAACTCCTCTCGGATACGCTCGTTGATCAGCACGTTTGAGTCGATCGCCATACCCAGTGTCAGCGCAATACCCGCCATACCCGGCAAGGTCAGCGTGGCCTGCATCGCAGAAAGCAGCGCAACCAAAAACAACAGGTTGGCACCCAGCGCCAGCACGGATACGCCGCCGAACATCAGGTAATAGACAATCATGAAGATTGCGATGGCGGAAAATCCAATCCAGGTGGAGTGGAAGCCGCGTGCAATGTTGTCCGCACCCAGGCTAGGACCGACGGTACGCTCTTCAACGATTTCCATCGGCGCAGCCAGCGCACCGGCGCGCAGCAGCAGCGCGGTTTCAGTGGCCTCTTCAGTATCCATCTTGCCGCTGATCTGCACGCGACCGCCGCCTATTTCCTCGCGTATCACGGGCGCGGTCACGATCTCACCCTTGCCCTTTTCGAACAGGATGATGGCCATGCGCTTGCCGACGTTTTCGCGTGTCGCGTCCTTGAACTTGCGCGCGCCGACTGCATCGAGATTGATGTGTACCGCAGGCTCGTTGTTGCGGGTGTCAAAACCGGGCTGCGCGTCGTTGATACGATCACCGGTCAAGGTTACTGTCTTCTTCACCAACAACGTCGTGCCGTCCCTATCCTTGAACATCTCGGTACCAAAAGGCGCTGCAGCACCTTCAACATAATGATGCTCATCATCCACCATGCGCACCTCCAGCGTGGCGGTACGCCCCAGTATTTTCTTGACTCGCGCGGTGTCTTGTATCCCTGGAAGTTGCACCACGATACGATCCACACCTTGCTGTTGGATCACAGGCTCGGCCACACCCAACTCGTTCACACGATTGCGCAAAGTGACCAGGTTCTGCTGTATCGCAGCTTCCTGGATACGTATCTGCTCTTGCTGCTTGAGCGTAGCGCGCAACAGGAAATCACCGCCTTCTTCTTTTGAGTTGAATTCCAGACCGCCAAAATGCTGTTTGAGCTCTGCTTCGCCCTTGCTGCGCGCATCGGCATCGCGAAACTTGGTGGTGACTGCAGTCTCGTCACGACTTACACCTGAGTAGGGAATATTCGCATCGCGCAGTGTGCTACGAAAATCGCTGGATGAGGATTCCAATGCCTTATCCAGTGCGGCTTTCATATCCACTTGCATCAGTAAATGTATGCCTCCGCGCAGATCGAGGCCCAAGTACATGGGTAAAGCATAAACACTACCCATCCACTGCGGCGATCTCGGCAATAAGTTGAGTGCCGCCATGTAGTCATCGCCGAGTTGTGCCTGCAAGATATCTCTCGCCTTGAACTGGGTGTCAGTATCGGCGAAGCGCGCCTTGACGCTGGTCGCATCCAGAGATATCGCTTCCGGATTCAATTGCGCGGCCTTCAGCGCATCTTCCACACGCGCCAGCAGGGCCGCATCCGCTTTCAGGCTGGAACGCAGCGGCAGTACTTGCACCGCAGGCGCCTCACCGTAAAAGTTGGGCAGGGTGTAAATGAAACCCAGCACCAGCGCGACCAGGACCAGCAGATTTTTCCACAGCGGATAGCGGTTCATAGCGACACCTTGGTTTTGCAGCGTGAATTAGATGGACTTGATCGTACCTTTGGGCACAACGTTCTGAATCGCGGGCTTTTGCACCTGAACAACGATATTGTCGGCGATCTCGATGGCCACGTTGTCTTCGCCAACCTTGGTCACTTTGCCAAGAATGCCGCCGACAGTAATGACTTCATCACCCTTTTGCAGTGCTTCCATCAAGGTCTTGTGCTCCTTGGCGCGCTTTTGTTGCGGACGCAGAATGAGGAAATAGAACACCGCCAGCAAGGCCACCAAAGGCAGAAACTGCATCATACCGCCGTCTTGTGGTGCGGCGCCGCCATCGGCATAGGCGTTACTGATAAACAATTGGCTCAACGAAATCATGGTTATCCTCTCAAGAAATAGGGGTCAAAAAATCAAAGGTGCGCATTCTAACATGGAAGACATGTCTGTTTTGCTACGCTGCAGACGCTCCCAAACCCGCGCGCGCATGCCGGAATGAGGCCTGGAACTCGGCATAGCGTCCGGCCTCGATGGCTTTGCGGATGTCGCTCATCAGTTCCTGGTAGTAATGCAGGTTGTGAATGGAATTGAGGCGCGCCCCGAGAATCTCGTTGAGGCGGTGCAAATGGTGCAGATAGGCACGGGTAAAGTGGCGGCAGGTGTAGCACGTGCACTGCTCGTCCAATGGACGCGTATCCAGCCGGTATTGCGCGTTCTTGATGCGCACATCACCAAAGCGGGTAAACAGGTGGCCGTTGCGCGCATTGCGCGTCGGCATCACGCAGTCGAACATGTCGATGCCGTTGCCCACCGCTTCCACCAGGTCTTCCGGCGTGCCCACGCCCATCAGGTAGCGCGGCTTATCGGTCGGCAATTGCGGCGCGGTGTGCTTAAGTATCCGCAGCATGTCTTCTTTCGGCTCACCCACCGACAGGCCGCCGATGGCAAAACCGTCGAAGCCGATGTTGGCTAAAGCCGCCAGAGATTCATCGCGCAAATGCTCATGCATGCCGCCCTGCACGATGCCGAACAGCGCGTTGGAGTTGCCTTCATGGGCTTTCTTGCTGCGCTCAGCCCAGCTCAGGCTTAGGCGCATGGAGACACCCGCCACCTGTTCGTCCGCCGGATACGGCGTGCATTCGTCGAAGATCATCACAATGTCGGAATTCAACACTTTCTGGATGCGCATGGATTCTTCCGGCGAAAGGAAACACTTATCGCCGTTCACAGGCGACCTGAATTCCACTCCACCGCCAGTGATCTTGCGTAGCGGTCCCAGACTGAATACCTGAAAACCGCCGGAATCGGTCAGGATTGGGCCATCCCAGCCCATGAAGCGATGCAGCCCGCCGTGCGCCGCAATCACCTCAATCCCCGGTCGCAACCACAGGTGGAAAGTGTTGCCCAGCACGATCTGCGCCCCCATGTCTTTCAGTTCCAGCGGCGACATGGCCTTGACCGTGCCATATGTACCGACCGGCATGAAAGCCGGCGTTTCCAGCTTGCCGTGTGCCAGATCCAGCGTGCCGCGCCGGGCGGCGCCGGAAGTATTATGCAAAGTAAATTTCATTGTTCTCTTTCGATCAACATCGCATCGCCGTAGCTGAAAAAGCGATATTCCTGTTCCACCGCGTGTCGATACGCGGCAAGCATCTTAGCCATTCCTCCGAATGCGCACACCAGCATCAACAAGGTTGAGCGCGGCAGGTGGAAGTTGGTCAGCAGCACGTCCACTACCCTGAAGCGATAGCCGGGGGTGATGAAAATGCGCGTTTCGCCAGAACCGGCAGCCAATCCCTCTCCCGCAGCCGCACTTTCGAGGGCACGCAAGCTGGTCGTCCCCACCGCGATGATGCGCCCGCCTTTGGCCTTGGCCTGCTTGATGGCGTCCACCGTGGCCTGCGGGATGGTGTAGCGTTCGCTGTGCATGACATGCTCTTCAATATTTTCGACCCGTACCGGCTTGAACGTACCCGCGCCGACATGCAAGGTCACATAGGCGATCTCCACCTTCTTGTCGCGCAACGCCTGCAGCATGGTCTCGCCAAAATGCAGCCCGGCCGTGGGAGCTGCCACCGCC
>CAYOJU010000210.1:0-3240 GCA_964404355.1 uncultured Sideroxydans sp.
TCGCCCATGATGTGCTCGCGCTTTTTCCGGCCGGAGCAGGACAGCGGTCGTTTTGTGCAAGTGATCGACCGGGTGTTCGAGAAAGTTCGTGATACTTACGAAGTGACGCTGCATAGCTTGTTGACGACTTGGCCGGTATTGATTGTGATGGGCGGCCTGCTGCTCGTGCTGCTGATCGTGATGTTCAAGATGTCCAATTCGGAATTGGCGCCGGAAGAAGACCAGGGCATCGTCTTGTCGCAGGTGATGGGCGCATCCACGGCAACGGCTGACCAGATGGAAACGTATGCGGAGCAGATTTTCAAAATTGCCAAGGACACGCCGGAATACCGGCAAATGTTCCAGATCACCGGCTACCCGGCGCTGAATATGGGTTTCGGTGGCGTGCTGTTCACTCCTTGGGATCAGCGCAAACGCAGTGCCCATGAGATCCAGCAGGATTTGCAGGAGCGCTGGAACAGGGAAGTGGCCGGTGCCCGCGTCGCTGCCTTCCAGTTTCCGCCGTTGCCGGGGACTTCCGGCCTGCCGGTGCAGTTTGTGATCACCACCACCGAGCCTTTCCAGAACCTCAACGATGTGGCGCAACAGGTGCTGGAAAAAGCGCGCACCTCGGGCAAGTTCTACTTCATCGATTCCGACCTGAAGATCGACAAACCGCAAGCCACCGTCACCGTGGACCGCGACCAGATCACCGCGCTGGGCCTGACCCAGCAGGATGTGGGCAACGCACTCAGCGCAGCCCTGGGCGGCGGCTACGTCAACTACTTCTCGATTGAGGGCCGCTCTTACAAAGTCATTCCGCAGGTATTGCAGACGGACCGCCTGAACCCGGCGCAAGTGCTGGATTACTACATCAGAACACCGTCCGGCAGCATGCTGCCGGTCAGCACGGTCGCCAAACTCAAATTCGAGATCGTGCCGGAAGCCATCTCGCGCTTCCAGCAACTGAATTCCGTATCAATTGCCGGTGTGCCGGGTGTATCGCAAGGCGACGCATTGCAATTCATGAACGACACCCTCAAACAGGTTGCACCCAGCGGCTATACGGCGGATTACTCGGGACAGTCCAGGCAATTCATACAGGAGTCGGGCGGCTTTCTGGTGACCATGCTGTTCTCCGTCATCATTGTTTTTCTGGCGCTGGGAGGATTGTTCGAGAGTTTTCGCGATCCCGTCGTCATCCTGGTGTCGGTGCCTCTGGCCTTGTTCGGCGCCATGATCTTCATCTTCCTGGGTTTCTCGTCGTTGAATATCTACACCGAGGTGGGGCTGGTGACGCTGATGGGCCTGATCAGCAAGCACGGCATCCTGATCGTCGAGGTTGCCAACCAGTTGCGCAAAACCGGCCTGAGCAAGCTTGAAGCCATCGAAGGTGCTGCGCTGATCCGTCTGCGCCCCATCCTGATGACCACGGCCGCCATGGTCTTCGGCGTGGTGCCGCTGGTCGCTGCCTCCGGCGCCGGTGCCGCCGGGCGCCATGCCATGGGTCTCGTCATATTTACCGGGATGTCGATAGGCACGTTCTTTACGCTATGCGTAGTACCGGCCATGTATATGTTCCTGGCCTCAAACAAACCCCCGGTACCAATCCCGGCGCCCCAACCCGCAACGGGCATCGTTACCAGCTAAAGATTCCAGTCGTAAACAGGTTAAGTCGTTTGTCCTATATGGCGCGACGTTTCACCAGTACATTTGTCCGGTTGCAAGTGCGCGCACAACCAGCCGCTCAGGAATTGAACGATGTAAAAAATTGTATATACCGTTTGGAGTTAGTGCGACCGAGGCGGACTTATCGGACTAGTTATCCACAAAATCTGTGCATAACTCAATCCGCGAATTTGCCAACCCGACAAAACAAAACCCGCCATACAGCAAAGTATGGCGGGTTTATTTTTAGTTCGGCTTATCAGGCGGTTAGTTCATCGCAGCCAGTAGCGCCACCTGCACACTCATCGCCAGGATGAATCCAACGCCCCAGGTTACGCATTCAACGCAAGTGCTGCGAAGCGTTTTGCGCGGCTCTTTGAAGAGCAGGATGCCAGCCATCAGGATGAAAGCCCCGATAAATATAATAATCAGCGAAATATTAATTGAAATCATGATCAACTCCAGTCCGACAATGTTCTGACATCGAAAATGTGCCGAAAAACTCAAGCACTGTCAGAAATCCTTGAAGTGAACAATATTCCACACATCAGGTAATGTCTATATGCCGTATGGCCTAGATAACTATCTAGATCACCTTGGGAAGGTCTATATCTTTCCGGATGGGCGCGCGTAATCAGAAGGTTACGGTTGCTTTTTGGATATGCTGCGCCATTTGAATTTGCCCAGGACAGGCTTCGCCAGGCCCGCGATTTTTTGTCCGAGGAATGACTTGATCCGCACCGGCGGTGTTTCTTCTGCCGCGATGACAATATTTTCGTATTCCGCGATCACCTGCGCGCCCAGCAACAGCAGCGTGGCGCCGATTTCAAAGCTCAGCATCACCACAATGGCCGTGGTGAGCGAGCCGTAGACCACGGCCACTTGCGACACCGAGCCGTAATACCAGCTCAGCACATGGCGTATCAATTCCCACAGCAGACCTGCCGTGGCGCCGCCGATCAACGCGTGCTTGGATGTCAGCCCGCCCACCGGCATGAAATAGTAGATCGCGGAAATGAGCAGGATCTCGGCGACCATTCCGGCGCCGCCGATGAGCAAGCGCGAAAAGCCGCCCAGCGACCAGCTATGCCCGAACAGCACCAGATTTTCATCGCCCAGCGCCAACAGGTAGACCATGATGAAGGTGCCCACAAACAACGTCGCACCGATAAAGAAGTTGTAAACAAAAGGCAGCAGCAGGGAAACGAAGAAGGGGCGTTTGGTTGTTTTCAGGCGATGCAGAAAGATCACCGTGATTGCACTCTCCAGCACCCTGAAACCGAGCGAGCTGAAAAACAGCATCGTGACAAACAGCATCCAGCCGATCAACTGGCTATGCTCGAGCAGCGCCTTCAGTTCCACCGAGACGGCACCGCTTTCTCCCGGCACCGCATATTCCAGCGCCTTGCCTATCGTAGTCAGCAGCACCTGCTGGTCGATCACATTCGACAGCACAATCACCATCAAGATAAGCAGCGGCACAATGGAAAGCAGCGCGTAATACGCCACCGCACCCGCCAGCAGCAACCCCTGATTGGCCTGAAACGACCGCAGCACCTGCATCGTAAAGGCGAGCGGGTTCTTGATGATATA
>CAYOJU010000210.1:3340-4431 GCA_964404355.1 uncultured Sideroxydans sp.
ACTCAACCCCGCTCCGTCTCATGCAAAAACTGCAACACCACCACCTCATCCCGCCGCAAAGCAGCCGGCGACTGCTCATGGCTGACATTGCGCTTCTCCGTCACCAAAGCCAGCGGCGGCGTAAGCCCCAAGTGATAAGCAATCAACAGCGCCGGATGCACGTAATACTTGCGGCACACCGCGCGCGTATTGCCCAGGCGCTCTGCCACCGCATCCAGCGCCAGCACAATATTGCGCTTCGCCTCCAGCAGGCTGGCGGCAGGCCCCAGTGCGCGCAGCGTCACGGCGGCCACCATGGTGCCGCCCCAGGTGCGGAAATCCTTGGCCGTGATATCGCGGCCGCTGGCTTTGCGCAAATATTCGTTCACATCGTCCGCCAATAGCAGCCTGCGTTTGCCGTCCGCATCCTGATACTGAAAAATCTCCTGCCCGTGCATCTCCAGGCTGCGCTGCACAATGCGCGCGATGCGCGGATCGTCCAGCGTCACCGAATGCTCCACCCCGCTCTTGCCGCGGAAGCTGAAGTTCAACTGCGTACCTTCCACCTGTGCATGCTTGCTGCGCATCGTCGTCAGGCCGTAGGAATGGTTATCGCGCGCATACTCATCGTTGCCCACGCGGATCAGCGTCCTGTCCAGCAGGCGCACCAGCGCGGCCAGCAACTGCCGCCGCGACTGCTCGGCCGCGCGCAGATCGCGTTCCACCCGCTCGCGCAGCAAAGGCAAAATCTCACTGAACTCAAACATGCGCCGAAACTTCGACTGATCGCGCGCCGCGCGGTAAGAAGCATGGTAACGATACTGCTTGCGGCCGCGTGCATCGCGCGCCGTCACCTGAATATGTCCCTCGGGATCGGGACAAATCCACACATCAATCCACGCCGGCGGAATCGCCAGCGCATTCAGCCGCTGCCGCGTGTCCGGCTCGGCAATGCGCGCGCCATCCTCATCAAAATAACTCCACCCCTTGCCGGAACGGCGCCGGCTGAACCCGGCAAAGCCATCCGTCACATAGTGCAACCCGGCGCGGGTGGCCGACTTGCAATACTCTTTGTGCTTGGTCGTCATCATCCTGTGCTTCTTTTCTGGTCG
>CAYOJU010000211.1:0-4375 GCA_964404355.1 uncultured Sideroxydans sp.
TGAGTTAAATACATCAATCCACCAATCAAACTTCTGTACTTAGTAGCATCAGCTGGACCCGAGCCATCATCCTTTTCTAGCTTCTCATTCACATTCATGGGAGTTGATGCTATCTTGCTTTCCTTAATCCCAAATTTCTTCAAAAGATCACTTGCATACTTCCTTTGAGATACAAAAAAGCTACCACATTCTTGCTCTACTTCCAAACCGAGAAAATAATGTAACAACCCAATATCAGTCATCTCGAATTCTCCTTTCATATTGATCCGAAATTCATCTAACAACCTTTCACTTGTGCTCATATAAATCATATCATCCACATATAAGCACACAATTAACAATTCTCCTTTTTCACCCTTTTTAACATACAAATTGGGTTCACTCTTGCTTCTCTCAAAACCAGAATTGATGAAATACGAATCAATTTTGCTATACCATGCCCTTGGTGCTTGCTTCAAACCATACAACGCCTTTGTTAGCTTGTACACACAATCCTCCTTGCCTTTCACCTCAAAGCCTCTTGGTTGCTCAACATAGACTTCCTCTATTAATTCTCCATTGAGAAAGGCAGATTTGACATCAAATTGATACACATTTCTTTTTAATTGGGCTGCCAAGGCTAACAACAATCTCACCGTTTCAAACCGTGCAACCGGTGAAAATGTTTCTTCATAATCTACGCCATATTCTTGTGCGTAACCCTTTGCCACAAGTCTAGCTTTGAACTTTTGAACACTCCCATCTGGACCGAATTTAGTTTTGAAAACCCATTTTAAACCAATGACATTTTTACCTTTAGGAAGTTCCATCAATTCCCAAGTTTTGTTCTTTTCGATTGCTTGTATCTCTTCTTCCATTGCCTTGCACCATTCTCCCTTTCTTGCGGCTTCTTCATAGGTTGTAGGATCTGAAACGAAGAGAATTTGTGTAGTTTCATACAACTCTTGCACAGTTTTGGTCTTTCTACCAGCAGTTATATCGGGACTGCGATTACGCCTCCTATAAACCTTTGTTGCAGTTTCGGTTCTTGAATTCTCATGTGCAGAACTCGGGTTCTCTTGTTCAGAATCAGAATGGTTGCTAGTTTGATCTTCTACTTCAGCACTTTCGGCTGGTACAAGCTCTATCTCCTCTTCGGTTGTACCCCACTTCCAATTTGCATTTTCATCAAAGATTACATTTCTACTCACCATAATCTTACCATTGTTTGGGTTGTACAATCTATAACCTTTAGATTGTATGCAGTAACCAATAAACAAGCATTTTTCTGATTTTTCGTCCAGCTTTGTTCTTCTTTGTGATGGTATTAAGGTATATGCAATACAACCGAATACCCTTAGATGCCCAACTCCAGGTTTTCTTTCAAACCATGCCTCAAAAGGAGTTTTATTCATCACGGCTTTGGTTGGAGAAAGATTCAGAACATAAACTGCAGTTGCTACTGCTTCTGCCCAGAAAATATTCGGCATACCTTTAGATTTCAGCATACTTCTTGCTAGTTCTACTACCGTACGGTTCTTGCGTTCAGCTACACAGTTTTGCTCAGGTGTATACGGAGTGGTCAGCTGCTGTAGCACCCCTTCTTTCTCACAAAATTGCTTGAATTCTTTTGATTGGAACTCACCACCACGATCTGATCTTAACGCTTTCAGCCTAGCCCCTGTTTGCGTTTCTGCCATGGCTTTAAACCTTTTGAACAGCCCAAATGCTTCACTTTTATAACTAAGAAAATATACCCATGTCATCCTGCTATAATCATCGATAAATAGCATGAAATACTTACTTCCTCCCATGGATTCAACCTCCATAGGCCCACATAAGTCAGTATGCACCAATTCGAGTACCTTGGTTGCACGCAACGACTGATCTTTTGGAAATGGCAGCTTTGATTGCTTGCCTAACACACATCCTTCACATAACCCAATTTCACCAATTTCGGGTAACCCATTCACCATTTTCTTTTGATTCAACAATTTTAAACCATTCATGTTTAGATGGCCATACCTTAAATGCCATAGCTCGCTTGAACTAATCTCCTTGGCTGCAAGTGCCTTGTCTTTCACCTTGGTTATCTCCAGAGGGAACAAGTTGTTTTGTGTCTTCTTGACAGTTGCCATCGTCTGATCCATGGCTGCATCAACAATTCTACAATTGTCGCCTTCAAACTTGATGGTACACCCGCTGTCCATCATTTGACCGATGCTAAGTAGGTTGTGGGATAGTTGAGGAATATAGTACACATCATGTAGTATCCGTGTATTGTGACTGCTGGTCTGCACGGCTATATTCCCTTTCCCTTCAACTTGAATCTCTTTATCATCACCAAGCTTTACCACCTTCTTGTATGATTCATCTAATTCATCAAAAAGATGTTTAAAACCCGTCATATGGTTTGAGCAACCGCTGTCCAAAAACCAGATTTGAATTTCATCTGATTCTTCATCGGTTTTGGCCATGAACAACCGTGCTTGATTGCCCTTCTCTTCAACAAAAGAAGCCTGTCCTTCTCTTTTCTTCTTGTAACAGTCGGCTTGCATATGACCGGGCTTGTGGCAGTAATAGCACTCCACGTCTTGACTTTCTTCTCTCTGTTTCTTGTAGCAATCGGCTTGCATATGCCCTTTCTTGTGACAATAGTAGCATTCTACATCTTTTTTCGGTTGATTAGATTGCTGCTGATTGTAACTTGGCTTGCCTCTGCCTCCGCTGCCTTGATTGCTTCGACCTCTGCTGTAACCTTGGCCTCTACCTCTGCCTTGCTGTTGGCTTCTTGAGGAATTGCCCTTGGTATAGAAAGCTTTGGTGTCATCTTTCACCTCTGATCGGTTGAGTCGAACTTCATGGACCTGCAGTGATCCCATCAACTCATCAAACGTGTAGGTGGACAGATCTTTGGATTCTTCGATTGCCGCCACCACGTGATCAAACTTGGTTGTTAGGCTGCGCAACACCTTCAATACAACCGTTTTTTCTGGAAGATCTTCTCCACAGCTTCGGATTTGGTTGACTATTGTTGAAACTTGCGTGAAGAAGGATTGAACTGACTCGCCTTGTTTCATGCTCAAAGTCTCAAACTCCTGTCTCAAGCCCTGCAACTTGATAGCTACTACCTTGGAACTTCCCTGAAATGCGGTTTTCAGAGTAGACCAGGCCTCGTTTGCTGTTTCTGCTGCTGCAATCTTCGCAAACACCGATTCATGTACGGCTTGCTGAATGAAGAAGAGCGCCTTTGCATCTTGCTTGGCTGTTTCTCTTGGTGTCGGATCAGGATTCGGTATTCCCTTGTTGACTAGTTCCCACAAGCCTTGAGATTTCAGCATAGTTCGCATCTTGATGCTCCAGAATTCGTAACTCTCACCCTTGAACAGAGGTACCGTCTGACTGGACATGCTGATGCTGTTACCTACTTCAGCCATTGAATCAACCTGGCTCTGATACCAGTTTGTTGGATTTTGCGCAAGACAAACAAAGAACAGAGACACAGAATTTCTGGATACAAAAAACAGAGACAAAATATTTCTGCTGAAATAAAACTCTATAACTTCTTAATAAAAACTGATTACAACTTCTGAATATATAGCACAACTAATAGGCTGAACCTAGACACTTGCTACATATCAGGACTCAACTAAAAATAGAAAAACTAACCCCACTACTTCTTCTAATTAAAGACAAACACTCTTCAGCAAGTAATCTAATTATAGAACTTCTATTACACGCTAAACAATTCTAAAAACTGCTGCTACTGCTGCTCTAAATCTGGAACTGCTGCTCTAAATTCGGATTCTGATTTTTGTATCAATATTCAACACTCCCCCTTGATACAAAATCCCCAACTCCAAGTGCTGATCTAAATTGTTCAAATTTGCTTCGTGCCAATGCCTTCGTAAGCACGTCTGCTACCTGCTTGTCGGTATTGACATATTTGACCTCAACATCACCATTTGTTACAAGGTCACGAATGAAATGAACTCGTATGTCAATATGCTTGGTCCTTCCGTGAAATGCTGGATTTTGCGTCATTGCTATTGTTGATTGGTTGTCACAAAATATCACTGTAGGCTGCTGTTGTTCTTGTTCAAAATCTGCTAGTATGCGCCTTAACCAAACTGCTTGACATGCTGCTGAACTGACTGCTGAATATTCGGCCTCAGTGGTTGACAATGCTACGGTTGCTTGCTTCTTTGAGCTCCATGAAACTGCACCTGTGCCTAGTGTAAACATGTGCCCGGATGTGCTCTTTCGATCTTCTGCACAACCTGCCCAATCACTGTCACTATAACCGACTAACTTGAAGTTGTTAGTGCTTTCATACCACATACCATAGTCAGCTGTTCCTGCAATATAATTCAAAATTCTCTTGGCTGTGCCAAAG
>CAYOJU010000212.1:0-4359 GCA_964404355.1 uncultured Sideroxydans sp.
TATTGGCGCATGGGGTAGCCCGTATAATCGCGGCGTTTTATGACTAATTTTGAGGATGTAATGCTAGCACAACTGACCCTGACTCCTTCTCTGCCCAAGACCCTGAACGCAACACATTTGCTGGTGCTGTTGCCAAAAGCAAAGGTTTTGCCCAAGGATGCACCGCACGGAGAATTGCTTGCCGCCGTGCTTAAACGCCGTGACATGAAGATCGATGAGCTGGCGAAATCTGCCGTTGCCGCCAATGAAGCAAACGGCACGCTGGTCGCCTGGGCGATGCTGGATTTCGACAAGGATACCTTCAGCCAGCAGGTGCAGGTGCGCAAGGCACTGCAACTGTTGCTGGACGAGCATCCCAAGGCCATCGCGATTGTCGTAGGCGGCAGCGATACGCAACGCCAGCGCATGGCCGAACTGGCCGTATATGGCGCCTGGGTGAACGGCTCGCCGCTGCCTGTGCACAAGAAGAAAGACGAGCGCAAGCCGCTGCAGAAGATCGAGCTGTACGGTTTCAACATCAAGAAGACTTTCGATGCGCTTAAGGCGCAAGCCGCAGGCAACCTGCTGTGCCGCGAATTGACCGTGTTGCCGCCGAACGAACTGACGCCGGGAGCATATCGCCAGCGCATCAAGAAGCTCGCGACGGCCAACCATTGGAAGCATGAAGAGTTCACCATGCCCAAGCTGCGCAAGATGGGCGCGGGTGCGTTCGTTGCCGTGGCACAGGGCAGCGACCCCGAAGATGCGGCCATCGTTCATCTCACGTACAAACATCCAAAAGCCAAACAGACCGTGGCACTCGTGGGCAAGGGTATCTGCTTCGATACCGGTGGCCACAACCTCAAGCCGTCGCGCTACATGCACAACATGCACGAGGACATGAACGGTTCCGCGGTGAGCCTCGGTATCCTGCTCGCGGCGACGCAGCAGAAACTGCCAATCAACATCGACTGCTGGCTGGCGCTGGCGCAGAACCACATCAGCTCCAAGGCCTACAAGCAGAACGATATCGTCAAGGCGCTCAACGGCACCAACATCGAGGTGATGCACACCGATGCCGAAGGCCGCATGGTGCTGGCGGATACGCTGACGCTGGCTTCAAGAGCGAAGCCGAAACTGATCATCGACTTCGCCACGCTCACCGGCAGTATGGCGATGGCGCTGGGTGCGCGTTACAGCGGTGTATTCGGCACCAGCGACGAATTGGCGCAACGCGCGGTAAGTGTGGGCAAGCAAACCGGCGAACGCATGTGCGCCTTCCCGCAGGACGAGGATTACGAAGCCGCGCTGGATTCCAAGGTCGCGGACATCAAGCAATGCACGCTGGACGGCGAAGCCGACCACATCCTTGCCACACGCTTCCTCAAACGTTTTGTAGAGCACGATACACCGTGGGTGCATGTGGACTTGTCGGCCAGCCGCTGCGAAGGCGGGCTGGGTATCGTGGCGCATGAAGTGAACGGGTTTGGCGTGGCGTGGGGGCTGGGGATGTTGCAGGACAAATGATTGCAGTACGCAGGATGGGTTTCAACAAAGTTACGCGATTTTCTACGCGGTGTACCGCGTGAGAAATCGCCAGAGTAACGCGATACCCATCGATTTTCATGATGGGTATCCTTCGTCAACCCATCCTACGCGAGCTGATGTTGCCGCTGCCTATTTCAGAAATTCAAATTCCGCGATCAGGATGTGATGATCCGACGCCTTGGTCGGCTTCACGGTGTAGCGCAGCGGGCGCAGGTGCTTGCTGTGGAAGATATGGTCGAGCACATAGGGGCGGTGGCGCCAGGTGACTTCGGTCGTTTGCACCGTATTGAACCCGGCATCGGCGAACTGTTGCACCAGCGAATCCCGGTTGCTGACGTTGAAATCTCCCGCGATCAGTGCCGGGCCTTTGGCTCGACGCAATGCTTCAATAACAAGTTCTCTTTGTTCAAGATGGTGTTCGCTGGATGAGTTGAGCATGAAATACGCCAGCAAATGGGCATCGAACAGGTGCAAATCATGTCCCTGCAATGTGGTTGTTGCGCCGATGAGCAGACGGTCGGTCGGTGTTTTTTTCTCGCCTTCGAACTCGAATTCGATGGGTGGTGAAGGCAAGTTGTGGCGGAAGGTGTCGCGTAACGGCGTCCTGGAAAAAATCGCCAGTCCGATGCCGAAAGGCAGTTCGCGCGGGTCGGCCTTGGGGTAGGAAAAATAGCCGTGATAGCCTTTGAGTGCAGCGCTCAAGCGGGTGTAATTGGGTGGCGGCTCAATTTGCTCCCCGCCGCGTTGCGCGTGTTCCACTTCCTGCAAAATGACAATATCGGCATCGTGGCTGAGTATTTCGGCAATGGTCAGGCCAAGATCGATCGGGGCTTGATCGGCATTGGCCTCATCCCAGATCTGGCCGAACTGCATATTGAACTGCATGACTTTGAATGTGCTCATGGGTGCCTATGATGCCATTGCTATCGCTTCATGCAAACCATTGTGTTTCATATATTTTTTGTTATTCCGGTTGCCGGGCTGAATTTGCCGTGTTAAGGGGTTTGCAACGCGCTATTTATTGCGCAGCATTTGTTCAAATTTTTCTGCGGGCACAGGCGGGCTGGTGAGATAGCCCTGATACAGGTCGCAGCCTTTCATTTGCAGAAAAGCCAGTTGCTCTACCGTTTCCACCCCTTCCGCCAATACCTTGAAGCCCAGCGAGTGCCCCATGGCGATGATGGTGGCGGCGATTTCCATGTCGTCTTTATGGAAGGGGATATCGTCAACGAAGCTCTTGTCGATTTTCAGAATGTCGAGCGGGAACCGCTTCAGGTAGGCCAGCGAAGAATATCCGGTGCCGAAGTCGTCGATGGCCAGTCGGATTTCCAGCGCGCGCAGCAGGTGGAGTATTTTAACGGCTTCTTCCTCATGTGCCATCAACGCGCTTTCGGTCAATTCCAGCTCCAGCCGGTCGGCAGGGAACCCGGTTTCCGTCAGCACTCTGGAAATCACGTCCACGATATTGCCGCGCTGGAACTGGTGCGGGGACAGGTTGACCGCCAGGGTCAGAAAAGAGAGGCCGGCCTCGATCCAGCGCACGCCTTGTAGGCAGGTTTCCTTCAATACCCACTCGCCGATGGGGCCTATCATCCCTGTCTCTTCAGCCAACGGAATGAAGCTGGCGGGCGAAATCAGGCCGCGTTCCGGATCCAGCCAGCGCACAAGTGCTTCCGCGCCGATGATATGGCCGGTGGCGATATCCACCTGCGGCTGGTAGTAGACGCGCAACTGGTTTGTCGTGATTGCATGCCGCAACCTTGTTTCAAGGTCAAGGTGTTCACCTGAAGCGCGCGTAAGCGATTCGGTATAGAACTGGTAAGTGTTGCGCCCCTGTTGCTTGGCCTGATGCATGGCGGCATCGGCATACTGGATCAATTGCGCTGCATTGCTGCCGTCATTGGGATAAACGCTGATGCCGATACTGGCGCCGATAAATATTTCCTGTTCGCCGGACAGGATGAAAGGGCGGGTCAGCAATTCGAGCAGTGAACGGGCCAGGGTGGCGGCATCTTCGGGACTGTCCATGTGTTCCTGCACCAGCAAGAACTCATCGCCGCCAAGGCGGGCCAGCATGTCCTCGCTGCGCATATGCATGGTCAGGCGCTCGGTCAATTTGATCAGCAATTCGTCCCCAACCGGATAGCCCAGACTGTCGTTGATGTTCTTGAACCGGTCCAGATCGATATACAGGACGCCGAGCAACTGGCGCTGACGATTCGCCTGTGCCAGCGCGTGGGCAAGGTGCGACTGAATCAGCAAGCGATTGGGCAGATCGGTGAGCGGGTCGTAGTGGGCCAGATGCTCCAGTTGCGACTCGGATTGTTTAATCTGGCTAAGGTCAGAGAACACGCCGACGTAATGAGTGATTACACCCTGGACATTGTGCACGGAACTGATGGTCAGCCACTCAGGATAAGTCTCGCCATTCTTGCGCCGGTTCCAGATTTCTCCCTGCCAATACCCGGTTGCCTTGATCGCGGCCCACATGCTTTGGTAAAAGTCCTTTTTCTGGCGGCCGGAGTGAAGAATATTCGGGGTCAGTCCCAGAACTTCGGCCTCGGCGTATCCGGTGATCGAAGAAAAGGAACGATTCACCGCCTGGATGCGACCTTCAAGATCGGTGATCATTACCCCGTCATGTGTACTCTCGAACACGGTAGCCGCCTGGCGCAATGCGTCTTCCGTGTGTTTGCGCTCGGTGATGTCCTGGATGGTTCCCGTCATGCGCAACGGCTTGCCGTCGGCGCTGTACGCCACCTTGCCCAGCCCCAGCACCCAGCGTTCCTCGCCATCGTTTGGACGGATGATGCGGTATTCCTTGTTGAAGGG
>CAYOJU010000213.1:0-4328 GCA_964404355.1 uncultured Sideroxydans sp.
TGGCCGGTTCCTGCCTCTTACGGCGGTCCAACTGTAGCCGATTCTACTTCCGCTTCTGTACCAATACCAGACATTAGCAGACTACCCGACTCATCTCGACATCCTTATCCCGACAGGCAACATGCCCGTCATTTGATGTTTTTCCGCGATATTGGTAGTCTTACCAAACCGGATAATTTATACAGGTGGCGAAATGGGCATCAAGGAAGACATCCTGATCGCAGGTTCGAACCTGTTACGTGAGAAAGGCGTGACTGCACTGACGCAGCCGCAAATCGCGCAGGCCGCCAACATCAAACAAAGCCACCTGACCTACTATTTCCCCACGCGCGCCAATCTGCTGCTGGCAATTGCCGAGTTCACAATTTTCAGCGTGATGGACAATGTGGCCGTGCAGTTGCAGGCGAAGCCGCAGGGCAAGACGCTGGCCGATGCCGTTTCCAGAATCATGATCGACGGCTTGCCACCACGCGTCTTGATCGGACTGGTGGTCGCTGCCGACAGCGACCCCGATATCCGCAAATTGCTGCGCAAGCTGATCCGGCATGGGCGCAAGATGATCCGGCATCTGCTGGAACAGGCGGGCATCGAGGCCGACGACGAAGCGGCGCGTCTGTTCCACGCCACCATCGTCGGGCTGGCTGTCATGCATCAGGCAAGGTTGAACAAGGAATCTGCAAATGAGGTACGCGATGGTGTAACCACCCTGATTCGCGTGCTGACCCCCAAACCAGCGAAACGGGCACGATCATGAAAAAGAAAATCATCCTTCTCCTTGTTGCTGCGATAGCACTCGGTGCAGCAGGCGCCTGGTATTTTGGCAGCCACCGCACCGCAAGCGCCGACACGCTGACGCTCTACGGCAACGTCGACATCAGGCAGGTCCAACTGGCCTTCAACGGTTCCGAGCGCATCGCGAAGATGCTGGTGAAGGAAGGTGACCCCGTCACCAAGGGCCAGTTGCTGGCGACGCTGGATACGGCAACGCTGCAGCAGAAAGTCCGCAAGGCCGAGGCTGATAGCGAAGCTGCGCGCCTTGCCTCGGTCAATGCGGCGAGCACTTACCAGCGCACCAGAATGCTGGTCGATAAACACTTCGTAGCACAGCAGCAGGCAGACGATGCGCGTACCGCAGCCGATGCGGCGCAGGCGGGATTCCACGCCGCGCAGGCCGGTCTGGAACTGACGCGCCGGGCGCTGGCCGATGCCTCTCTTTACGCTCCCGACAACGGCGTGATCCAGGAACGCATCCTCGAACCGGGCGACATGGCTTCGCCGCAGCGCCCGGTTTACACGCTCGCGATGACCGACCCGCTGTGGGTACGCGTTTATGTGAAGGAGAGCGACCTCGGCAAAATCAGACCGGGCATGCGCGCCGAGGTGGCGACCGACAGCTACCCGAACAAGCGCTACAGCGCCTGGCTGGGCTACATCTCGCCCACCGCGGAGTTCACGCCGAAATCGGTGGAGACCACCGAGGTGCGCAGCAGCCTGGTCTACCAGGTGCGCATCTTCGTGTGCAACCCGCAGGGCGAATTGCGCCTGGGCATGCCGGCCACGGTAACGATCGCGCTGAGCCAACCCGCCGCCACGGACAACGAGCATTGCCCGAATCCGTGAGGCTGGCGTGAACGCGGCCAATCACAAAACGGCGCCACCCACTCCCGCGAGCCCGGACAGCGGGGTCGCGCTGGTGGTTAAACAACTCTCCAAATCTTTCGCCATCGGCGAACGCAAGATCCAGGCGCTTCAGGACGTCAGCTTCAGTGTGCGCCACGGCGTGGTCACCGGCTTGGTCGGCCCCGACGCGGCCGGCAAGACCACACTGATGCGTCTCGCCGCCGGATTGCTGGTGCCGGATAGCGGCACCATCAGCGTGCTCGGCATGGATGCCACCACGCAGTCGCTTGCGGTGCAGGGCGCCATCGGTTACATGCCGCAACGCTTCGGCCTCTACGAAGACCTGACCGTGCAGGAGAACCTCGACCTCTACGCCGACCTGCAAGGCGTGCCCGAAGCGGCGCGTGCCGAACGTTACCGCGAGCTCATGCACATGGCCGGGCTTGTACCTTTCGCCAAACGACTGGCCGGCCAGCTCTCCGGCGGCATGAAGCAGAAACTCGGCCTCGCCTGTGCGCTGGTGCGCCAGCCGCAGCTCTTGCTGCTCGACGAACCCACGGTTGGCGTGGACCCGCTGTCGCGCCGCGAACTGTGGGAGATCGTCTATCGTCTGGTGCGCGAACAGGGCACCAGTGTATTGCTCACCACCGCATACCTCGACGAAGCGGAACGCTGCGACGACGTGGTGTTGCTGCATGACGGGCGACTGCTCGACCAGGGTGCGCCCGCCATGTTGCGCGAGACCATGCGCGGCCACACCTACCGCGTCGCGGTGGCGGGCATGGACAAGCGCGTGCTGCAGAACCGCCTCTCGCAGGCGCCGGGTGTGATGGATGCTCTGATTCAGGGCGATCACGTGCGCGTGGTAATGCAAAGCGACACACCCGCCGACTTCGCCGCGCTATTGCCCAGTGTGGCAGGCATCGAAGCGGCAGCGGTGCCACCGCGTTTCGAGGACAGCTTCGTCGCCCTGCTCAAGGGCGGGACGGACGGCAGCAAAACGGCAAGCCAGCACGCGCCACAGGCGGCACCCGCACCGCGCGTAGCATCAGACAAACCGGTCATCGAGGTGCAGAACCTGCAGCGCTCCTTCGGCAGTTTCTACGCGGTGAACAACATCAGCTTCACTGTCAGCCAGGGCGAGGTGTTTGGTCTGTTGGGCGCAAACGGCGCGGGTAAATCCACCACCTTTCGCATGCTGTGCGGATTGTTGCCTCCGAGTGGCGGTACCCTGCGCGTCGCCGGTGCCGACCTGCGCCACGCCGCCGCCGCGGCACGCGCACGCATCGGCTATATGTCGCAGAAGTTCTCGCTCTACGGCAATCTCAGCGTGGCGGATAACCTGCGCTTTTTCAGCAGCGCCTACGATTTGTCCGGCATGCGCAGGAAGAGTCGCATCGACTGGGCGTTGCAGGAATTCGAATTGTCTTCCATGGCGGATATCACCAGCGGCAACCTGTCGCTCGGTTACAAGCAGCGGCTGGCGCTGGCCTGCGCGCTGATGCATGAACCGGAGATACTGTTCCTCGATGAGCCCACCTCCGGAGTCGATCCGCTGGCTCGGCGCGAATTCTGGACGCGCATCAACGCGCTGGCCGGACAGGGCGTGACCGTGATGGTCACCACGCATTTCATGGAAGAAGCAGAGTATTGCGACCGGCTGGCCATCATGGCGGCGGGCGAGATACTGACCATGGGCACGCCGGGCAGCATCAAGGCGCAGGCACGTACTGCAGCACAGCCCGAGCCGACCATGGAAGATGCTTTCGTCGGCCTGATCATGGCACATGAACAACAGGGAGCAGCCACATGATTCATGGCGATAGAAACCGTAGCGAGCGAGCCGACAACGGGGACGCACGGAGCGCAGGCACCGGAGTGTACACGTCAGTACATGAGGATGCCGAGCACCGCGCTGACAATTCCGCACCCGCTTCAGCGGGTAGCGGATTGCGTACTTTTAGTGCGTCCCCGTTGCCGGTTCGCGCAGTAGGTTTATTTCGTCATGATGGCCGCATGCGGCTGCGCGGACTGATCCGCAAGGAATTCCTGCAGATCATGCGCGACCCCAGCAGCATTGCGATCGCTTTCCTGATGCCGATCTTTCTGCTGCTGCTGTTCGGTTACGGTGTGTCGCTGGATTCCGAGCACATTCCGCTGGCGCTGGTGGTGGAGCAGCCGAACACGGACACTGCCGACTTCACCGCCGAGTTCGATCATTCGAAATATTTCGCGCCCTCCTACTATGCCAGCACGCGCGAAGCAGAACAGGCGATGATGGCCGGACGCGTCAAAGCCATCGTGGTGTTGCGCCGCGACTTCGCCAGCGCACTGCGCCAGACCGATGGCGCGCCCATCCAGTTCATCGTCAACGGCGTGGATGCAAACACGGCGCGCATCATTTCCGGCTATGTGCAGGGCGCGTGGGGCAACTGGCTGGAGCATTATGCGCGTCAGCGCGGACAGAAATTCGAGGCACCTGTCGACCTGCAGCAGCGCGTGTGGTTCAACAGTGAATTGCGCAGCCGCAATTTCCTGGTGCCGGGACTGGTGGCGATCATCATGACGCTGATCGGCGCGCTGCTGACCGCGATGGTGATGTCGCGCGAGTGGGAACGCGGCACCATGGAAGCGCTGCTGGTCACGCCGCTGTCGATGAGCGAAGTGATCGTCGGCAAATTGCTGCCGTATTTCATCCTCGGCATGGG
>CAYOJU010000214.1:0-4316 GCA_964404355.1 uncultured Sideroxydans sp.
GTTACCAAACCGATACGTGCAATGCTCATCGCTTACTCCTTGTAACAAACGTTTTCCTGGAAGGTCGAGCCGTCCAGCAGTTGCACGGTGACCTGGTCACCTTCTGCGAGTCCCTTGCAATCGGCAGGCACCACCATCAAACCATCCGCCCTGGCCATGGACAGCAACACCCCGCTGCTTTGCGTGCCGGTGGTGTTGACGATGTAGCCTGTGTCGGTGTGCGTGAGCAAAACGCGAATGAATTCGGTGCGCCCCGGCTGGGTCTTGACCGGATGCGCCAGACGCGCAGTAATCGTGCGGCGATGCAGGCGCTGGTTGCCCATCATGTGGCGCAGCGCGGGAAGCACAAACTCCTCGAACGTAACCATGCTGGATACCGGATAGCCCGGCAGGCCGAACACGACGGTTTTGTCGGTCTTGCCAAACGTCAGCGGATGGCCGGGGCGGGTTTGCACGCGCCAGAAGATCATCTTCACGCCCAGCTTCTCAATACAGGGACGCACGAAATCATATTCGCCCGCCGAGGAGCCGCCGGAAACCAGCAGCATGTCGTATTCCAGCCCGCGCTTCAGGTACTGTTCCAGTTCGGCCGGATCGTCACGCGCGATGCCGAGCAGCACCGGCTCGATGCCGAGCGCCTGCACTTGCGCCATCACCGCATAGGTATTGGAATCGGGAATCTTGTTCAGGTCGACCGGCTCGTTCATGCCTTCCAGTTCGTTGCCGGTGGAGAGAATCGCCACGCGCGGGCTGCGGTACACGGAAAACTGCGCGGCCTTCACCGTCGCCAGCACACCGATGACACCGGGCGTGATTTCGGTACCCGCCCTCAGCACAACATCGCCGGTGTGCATGTGTTCTCCATGCGGACGAATGTAGTTGCCCGGCTTCACCGCCACTACGAACTGCACGCTGTTCGCGGAAACTGCGTTTGTATCTTCGACGCGGATCACCGCGTCTGCGCCCTGCGGCATCGGAGCACCGGTCATGATGCGCGAGCACTGCCCGGCTTGCACGGTTTTGGTCGGCATGCTGCCGGCCTGTATTTCTTCGATAAATTCCAGCGTCGCGGGCGGGTTAGCCACATCTGCACTGCGCACTGCAAAGCCGTCCATCGCTGACACATCGAAAGGCGGCAGGTTGCGATTGGCTTTGATGTCCTCGGCCAGCACGCGACCCAAAGATCGCTCCATCTTCACCGATTCGACACCGAGTATCGCGACCGATTCCAGAATGACGCGCTGGGCTACGCTTGCTTTCAGATTTTCCATTGCTTTGCTTCCCTCTGATTTATACGGCTCGTTGCAGAATGAATTCTACAATGCCGTTTATATCGTCGAACGCAAAGTGTGGCAGTTGCGGATAGACCTCATCCATGTCGGTAACGATGGCAATCAGGCCATCTTCGCTGGTGCAACGCGGCGGTTTGCCGCATTCGCGGCGTACCACTTCGATCTTGGGCCCCGGCGACTGGGAAAATCCTTCCGCCAGCACCAGGTCTGTCCCTTCCAGGAAGCGTTCTGCCAATTGATCCGGCTCGCGCCCTTCCGTTAAATCGGCAACCAGTTGCATCTGACTGGAAGTCACCAGCATGCTCATTACTGCACCGGCTTCCTTGTTGCGGTAACTGTCCTTGCCGGGTGTATCCAGCACGACACGGTGATCGGCGCGCTTGATAGTGGCAACACGCAATCCCCTGCTGCTCAATTCGCAAATAAGCTTTTCTACCAGGGTTGTTTTGCCAGAACCCGAGTTACCTACGATATTGAACACCGGTGGAGTTTTGCCTGAAACATTGCTCATGGATGCGGCACCACCCACGAATCGCCCTGCGGCGTGATTTCCTTCTTCCAGATCGGCACGCGCTCTTTCAGTTCGTCGATCATCCAGCGGCAGGCTTCCAGTGCAGCAACACGGTGTTCCGCGCCTGCGGCGATGAACACGATGTTGTCGCCACCCTTGACTGTGCCGATACGATGCACGATGCGCGCATCCAGCAGGCCGAATTTGGCAATGGCGTCGTTGCGCAGATTGTTCATTTCGGCCAGTGCCATGGGGCCGTAGGCGTCAAAGCTGATCTCCGACACGTCGCGACCTTCGGAGAAGTCGCGCGCGCAGCCGAGAAAGGTACCGATGCCGCCCATGCGTTTGGAGCCGGCTTTCAGCGCAGCGATTTCTTCATCCTGGGAGAAGTCGGCTTCCTGAATACGGACGGGTTCTTTCATGTCAGCCTCCGGAGAACTTCGCCATCAGCGCAATTTCGTCGTTATCGTGTAACGCCATCTGTTTGTCGTGAACCTGGCTCTGGTTGACGGCGATGAAGCTGACGAGGCTGAAGGCGCCCGGATGCTGCATGCCAAGGTGGGCGATGACATTATGCAGGGTCATGCCTTGGGTGTATTCAATTTGCGTCTCGCGCATTTGTACGCGGTCGGCGACCGGGCCGAAGAACAGCACTTTGATCATTTGCTTTCTCCGCGTTTCCACACGCCGCTCTTGCCGCCGCGCTTTTCTTCGAGTTGCACGTATTCGATGCGCATGCCGCGGTCTATGGCTTTGCACATGTCATAGATGGTGAGCAGTGCGATGTTGGCGGCGGTCAGGGCTTCCATTTCGACACCGGTCTGGCCGACGCAAGTGGCGGTGGTAATAACTTTGATACCGACGCAGCCCTGATTGTCGGGCTCGAGGATTTCGTTGAATGCGACTTCGACGCCGGATAGCGCAATGCTATGGCACATGGGGATGATGTCGGGGGTGTGTTTGGCGGCCATGACGGCGCCAACGTCGGCCACGGTGAGTACGTCGCCCTTGGCAATCTGTTTGTTACGGATGCGTTCCAGTGTGCCTGTCTGCATGCGCAGCACGCCGCTGGCAATGGCAACGCGCGTGGTTTGTGTTTTGGCGGAAACATCCACCATGCGGGCGCGGCCGGATTCGGAGAAATGGGTCAGGTCGTTCATTTGCTGAATTCCGGTTTCGCGACTTTCCGGGAATCGCACGAGGGCTCTTTTACTGCTGCACGGGTTGGATTGGGTCCACAAACACTGCAGGCCGGGTCTTTGCTCAAGTCGCTGCGAATGAAGTTCATGTCCAGCGCATTGACAAAGAGCAGCTTGCTGCTCAGCCCGCCTTCCAATCCGATGAGTAGTTTGAGCGCCTCCGCAGCTTGCAGGGTGCCGACGATACCGACCAGCGGCGCAAACACGCCGGTCGTCGCGCAGCGCAATTCTTCCGCTTCGCTGTCTTCCGAGAACAGGCAGTTATAACAAGGGGCGTCTGCGCGGCGGAAATCAAACACCGATACCTGCCCGCTCATGAGGATAGCCGCTCCCGATACCAGCGGTTTGTGTAGCGCGAGGCAGGCGCGGTTGACGGCGTAGCGCGTGGCGAAGTTGTCGCAGCAATCCAGCACCACGTCGGCTTTTGCGATCAATTCCATCAGTTTCGCTTCGTCGGCGCGTATCTGTAGCGGGATGACTTCGACCTCGGGATTGATTTCACGCATGGTGGCCTGCGCGGAAATGACTTTGGGCTGACCGACTGTTGAGGTGCGATGGATGATCTGACGTTGCAGGTTGCTGAAATCGACTGTGTCGTTGTCGCACAAGGTTATGCGGCCGACACCGCTGGAAGCCAGATACAGCGCCGCAGGAGAACCCAGTCCGCCCATGCCGATAATGAGCGCATGGCTGGCCAGCAGGCGTTCTTGTCCGTCGATGCCGATTTCATTCAGCAATATATGGCGACTGTAGCGCATGAGTTGTTCGTCGTTCATCATCACCCACCTATGTAAGACATCTCTACTTTCTTCACAGAGCCTGCCACTTCTCCGGTTGCCGCATGGCGTAGTAACGAATATTGGTCAGTGCGCCTGCCCCAGCAATCTGCAATCAGGTTGGTCAACACACGATCGCCCTCTTGCTGACGCAGTGGCATACGCAAGTCCATTCCTTCGCTGGCAAACAAACAGGTGTAGAGCTTTCCATCAGTGGAAAGCCGGGCCCGGCTGCATTCACTACAGAATGCGTGCGTAACTGAGGAGATCACGCCCACCTCGCCGGCGCCATCAGCATAACGCCAGCGCTCCGCCACTTCGCCCGTGTAATTGGGATCAAGTTGTTCTATAGGAAATCGCACGGCAATGCGGTCAAGGATTTCGCGGGCGGGCACGACGTCGTCCATGCGCCAACCGTTGCTGGTCCCAACATCCATGAATTCGATGTAGCGCAGCACTATGCCGCTGTGACGAAAGTGTTCAGCCATGGGCACTATTTCGTGTTCGTTCACACCGCGTTTGACCACCATATTGACCT
>CAYOJU010000215.1:0-2025 GCA_964404355.1 uncultured Sideroxydans sp.
AATCCTCTGGGAGATTCTGCGCGCTACGGAACTTATGCCATGGAAATATTGATCAATGAATTGCTGAAAATGGGTGCAAACCGCAAAAATCTTGAAGCCAAGGTATTTGGTGGTGGTGCGGTACTGCGCGGTTTTACTGTGGGTAATGTTGGGGAACGCAATGCGGAATTTGTACTGCGCTACCTTAAAACCGAGAATATTCACATTGCTGCCCAGGATCTGCTCGATATATATCCGCGAAAAGTGTATTTCTTCCCGCAAAGCGGCCTGGTGCGCGTGAAGAAATTGAAAACAGTCCATAACGACACTATCGTAAATCGCGAAAGCGAATACAAATCCCGTTTGCAAATTTCCAAGGTCGAAGGCGATGTTGAATTGTTCGACTGATCTACGGGTTATATTTTTGCTTCTTGAATAACGATACCAGATGACTATAAAAAGCGACAAAATCAGGGTGTTGGTAGTCGATGATTCAGCACTCATACGCAGCGTGATGAAAGAGATCATTGATCGCGAAAAGGATATGGAGTGCGTCGGCGCGGCGCCAGACCCGCTGGTGGCTCGTGAAATGATCAAGGCGCTGAATCCTGATGTACTGACGCTGGATGTGGAAATGCCCAAGATGGACGGACTGGATTTTCTGGAACGCCTGATGCGCCTGCGTCCCATGCCGGTGCTGATGGTTTCCACATTGACTGAGCGAGGGTCGGATATTACTTTCCGTGCATTGGCGCTGGGCGCAGTTGATTTTATTTCCAAGCCAAAAATGGATATTGCCCGCGGGATGGAAGAATACGCCAGTACGATTACCGACAAAATTCGCGCTGCGGCCCAGGCTCGGGTACATAAGACTCACTCTGCAGCATCGCTTGATATCGAGAAAAGGTATTCAGCGGACGCTATTTTGCCCAGTCTGATGGGAAGGTATTCTTCTACCGAGAAATTAATCATCATTGGCGCATCCACAGGCGGGACGGAAGCGATCAAGGAAGTGTTAACCAGAATGCCGGCCGATGTCCCGGGTATCCTGGTGACGCAGCACATGCCGGAAAATTTCACCAAATCATTTGCGGATCGTTTAAACAGTTTGTGCAAGATATCGGTGAAGGAAGCAGAGCATAATGAGCGCGTTCTGCCGGGACATGCCTATATTGCCCCGGGCCATTCGCATTTGTTGCTTAAACGCAGCGGGGCAAATTACATGACCGAGCTGAATCAGGGGCCGCCGGTAAACAGGCATCGTCCGTCTGTCGATGTCCTGTTCCGCTCCGCCGCCAATGTGGCCGGGGCGAATGCATTGGGCATCATTCTTACAGGCATGGGCAAGGATGGTGCGCAGGGGTTGCTGGAAATGAGACAGGCCGGTTCTCATACCATTGCGCAGGACGAAGAGAGTTGTATTGTCTTCGGCATGCCCAAGGAGGCCATCCACATTGGTGGCGCTTGTGAAGTATTGCCGTTACAAGGTATTGCCCGCCATGCGTTAGAGTATATCGTTACGCATAGCGGAAAGAGTAACCGGGTGTGAATCAACTATAGGGGGCACTATGACGCTGGAAACGCAAATTCAGGATAACGTTGGACGCATTGTTATGAAAGGGCGGTTTGATTTTCAGATACATAAGGAATTCAAGGAGGCATATACCGGGCTCTTTGAAGATGCAGCAGTGCGGCAGATCGAGGTCGAAATGAGCAAGCTGGATTATCTGGACAGTTCGGCTCTGGGGATGCTGATGCTGTTGAATGAACGGGCAAAATCAGTCAATAAAACCATCTCGCTGGTTAACCCTTCTGGTGTGGTTGACCAGGTTTTGGAGGTAGCCAACTTCAATCGATTGTTTAACATCACGAAGAATAATTGACTATTCAATGCAACCTTTTTCGGGGCGCCGTGTTTAGAACATAAAGCATGAAAACATGGTGGAAAAATTTGCCGCTGCACATCAAGCTGCATTTGCCGATACAGCTTGTCCTGCTTTTACTGTTGCCTGCCGCGCATTTGTGGGTAATGAGCAAATTCGAGTC
>CAYOJU010000215.1:2125-4237 GCA_964404355.1 uncultured Sideroxydans sp.
GGGAAAGTGCAGACGGAAATATATCGCCATGGTCAGCATGCCCTGCGAGTAGTGGTCCCATATCTGGCAAGGAAAGAACTTTACGGGGTCGATTGTTTACAGTGCCATCACGTACCGGAAGGAACAGTACTCGGTACCATCAGCCTGAAGATGAATATCGAACCCGAATACATCAATATCCAGCAGCTTAGTTCAGTGTTGCTGGCAGGGCAGGTATTTCTGCAGTTGGTACTGTTCTTTTTGATCGGCTGGCTGATTCGCAGTGTTACCAAATCCGTGGTAGATCTGGAAAGTGCCATGCTGAACATCAAAAAGGAAGAGGACTTTTCCAAGCGTGTTGAAGTATATGGACATGACGAAGTCGGGCAGATTGCGCAGGTATTTAACGGGTTCATAGCGTACATCGAAGAACTGCATTTACGACTTGCAGAAAAAATCTCGGCACTTGAAAAATACTACGACAAAACCCAGCAGGATTTGCGTATAGGCAGCGATATTATGTCGCGCATTACCGATTCGCAGAGCACACTCGATCCTGCGGTCAGAACGCAGATCAATCCAGCGTCACTCTATAGCGGAGACATCATTCTGGTTTCACGCACCCCGGCCGGCAATCTGCATATCATGTTGGCGGATGCGGTCGGACATGGCATGGTTGCGGCGATGAATCTGCTGCCGCTTAGCCAGATTTACAATGCCATGACGAGAAAAGGTTTCCCGATATCACGCATTGCCGGGGAATTGAATTCGACAATACATCGGCTCATGCCAGTGGACCGCTTCATTGGAACTGTATTGGTCTCAATTGATTTCCGCCAGTGTGTTATCGAGGTCTGGAATGGCGGAATACCGGCGCCGCTATTGGTGCATACGGATGGCACCATCCTGCATGAGTGGAAGTCCCGCAATCTGCCGTTGGGGATACTCGGTGAGGAGACGTTTTCTTCGGAAGTGGAAGTATTCCATTTTGAACATGACTGCCAGTTATTCTTGTTTTCAGACGGTTTGCTTGAAGCGGAGTCTTCGGAGGAAGTGCAATTCGGGAAGGAACGTATTTTGCAGTTGCTCAATAGCACAGAGCCAGATCACCGTTTTGACGCATTGATGAGTTCGTTGGATCACCATCTTTGCGGCCTTCGTGCTCATGATGATATTTCCCTGGCCATGGTAAATATTGAGGTTACCAATGAAAAGGGGATTGTTTCCCATACTGACATGAGTATTCACGACGACATGCCCCCTTCCAGTCTTCGGCGCGTTAACCTCAGCCTGGGGGTGAATGATTTGAAATGTATGGATACGATTGCCGCGGTTTCGAAGATAGTCGGCAATATTTATGCGACTGATGACGAGTCATTTTCTCCGCTGTGTGTGATTTTGAACGAATTGTTCAATAACGCTTTGGACCATGGCATCCTGCAACTGGATTCCTCAATCAAGCAAGGCCCGGACGGGTTTGAAAAATACCTGCAATTGCGAGAGGAAAAATTGCATACGCTTGCCACAGGATCAATTGAAATTGAGATTGAGAGAATGATGATTGAAGGGCGGAATGGTGTCAGGATTCGCCTGGTCGACAGTGGCAATGGATTTGATTATTCCGCTGTTCAGGATGCAGACCCGGGAAATGTTGGGCAGCGTCAATATGGCAGAGGGCTTGCGCTGGCCAGGAGCATGGCATACAAACTCTTTTTTTCCGGAAAGGGAAATGAAGTTACAGCCTATTATGTCTGCAACCTGAATTCAGCGGGAGCGGCTTAACTCATCAAGACACGCCGTATTAATAGTAATAATATTCGTCTTCACAAACTTTCATTTCACATATTGTCTGCCATGAAATACTCACGGAATTTGCTGGTTTTATGCTTTGCAGGACTCAGCCTGATGACAGGACCAGCACAGGCGGCCGACGAAGATCTATTTTTGGGACAAATCCGGCCCCCATCCGGGCAGGACGTGGGGCATGGGCGAAGCGCTGTCTGGACCTTGCCTCTGGTAGCGACCGAATATCAACCATTGCAGTCCACTCCGGCGATTCAGGCGGCCTTGCAAGCGCAACATGACGGCCGTTTTCTCGAGGCATTGATACTGCTCGGCAATGCAGGCAAGAGT
>CAYOJU010000216.1:0-4144 GCA_964404355.1 uncultured Sideroxydans sp.
TATGTTAATCTTTCAATAAGTTCGATAAACAACAACTTATTCGATATTTCGTCAGGCGCTTGGCATAGAAATCGCGATGTATGGTGGTGTGTTTTGTCCTTTGATCCAATAATACTTAATCATGATGGAGTTGTATTTACATCCACCAATAATATGTACTCAAATGTTGTCCGTTCGAGTGGGGTAATTGGCTGTGATTTTTCACGAGCATTCCGCCGCCTGTTTTTCACGACCATTCCACCAGGCCCGGCGCTCTGAATTGTGTTGTTAGCCTATCACATGATTGTTTTCATGGTTCCCTTTTTTTTGCGGTAGCTCTCCCCTTCAATAATCATCTGATGTGCATTGTGTGCCAGACGATCCAGTGCCGAGTTGGCCAGGATCGAATCGTCAAAGAGATTGACCCATTCGGTGATGTGCCGGTTACTGGTTATGATGGTTGATTTTCGCTCGTAGCGTTCGGCGACGATCTCATAGAAGTCGTGTGCCTGCTCCGGTTTGAGCCTCTCCAGACCGAAGTCGTCGATGACCAGAAGACTGGGGGCGATCAGCCGGACAAGCTCCTTGTCCAGAGAGTTATCGGCCCTGGCGGCATAGAGGTTCTTGAACATCTGGGCGGCCTTGATGATAACCACGCTTTTGTTCCTGCGGCAGGCGACATGGGCCAAGGCGTTGGCGATAAAGGTCTTGCCGACTCCGACCGGTCCGGTGAGGATCACGTTTTCTTTACACTCAATCCAGTCAAGGCCGATAAGCCCTTTGAGCAGATCCCGGTCAATGGTGATCTTGGCATCCCAGTCGAAATGTTCCATTACCTGGTCGTGGCTGACCCTCGCTGATTGCAGCCTTCTCGTAAGTGCCCCCTGGTCGCGCCGCTGCACCTCATCGGAGAGAACCATCTCCATGAATTCCAGGTGGGTGAGTTTGTTGCCCTTCGCATAGGCCACCCGCTCCGGCAGGGTGTCAAGCAAGGGCGAGAGGCGCAGCGCTTTCAGATACTGCTTCAGTTGTACGGTTGTTTCCATTTTCATGCTCCTTGGTGGTGTGATGACTGAAGTAATCAGCGTCCCGCTCGAATCGTGGCGGTGACAGGTTAAAGATCCTGGCTCCTGCTGGAGTCGGGATCGACTCTTTTTCCAGTGACTGTTTGATGATCCCTTCCACCCGTTTGACATTCATAAGGCCAAAGGCCAGGGCGCGGGTGCAGGCAGTTTCTACTCGGGTTACGCCATATTTATCGCCCAGCCGTAACAGAGCCTGAGCCTGACGGATGTAAGTCCAGGGGACATCGCCGGAGAGCAGTTCCGCCATGAAGGTCCCCTGCTTCTGGCCTCGACTCTGTGCCGTGCTGATGTAATAGTTCACGTCGCGCATGGCATAGGCGCTCTTCTCCTTCGGATAGTCGTCGAAGTCCGTTGAGCGCTGCCCGGCGGCTTTTTTCGGGTGGGTCTTGATCAACTGTTGCTGGTGGTAGATGCGAACCAAAGCGCTGTTGCCACGCACGAAGACCTCTTTACCGATGTACTTTGTCGGCAGGGAATAGATGGCCCGCTGGAACTGGATGTGATGATCGCGGTGGACGGTGCAGTCGGCAAAGGTCGGCACATCGAACCGCTCGGAAGAAAGCGGCAGGAGCACCTTCTGCTCTTCCTCCTCAAAGACCAAGAGCGGCCGCTTGCGGGTCGTGCCATGCAGACGCAGCCCGGCAGTGGTACGCAGCCAGGTCAGTGCGGCTCTCTGTGCCTGCTCACGGTTGTTGAACTCTTCACCGGCAAAAAAGTTGTCCCGTACATACTTGACCTGGTTTTCCACACACCCCTTGGCCTCGGGGTGTCTGACCGGTGCCGGATCGATGATGAAGCCCCGGTGCTGTGAGTACTCTTGGAAAGTCCGGTTGAACACCGGCTCATAGCGGTCCGCCTTCACCACGGCGACTTTCATGTTATCCAGAACAAGGCGCCGGGTAATGCCGCCAAAGAATTCCCAGGCTTCCTCCATGCCGCCGATCAGGGCGTCCAGATCCTGCCGGTGGGTGAGATACACATACTGGTGGCGGCTGAATACGAGGGTTACCACCAGGGCATGCAGTACCCGCTGCTTGCCGGACTCGGGATCAAAAACCATCCCCATGCGGCCAAAATCGACCTGGGCCACTTCGCCCGGTTCCGTCTCGGCCATCCGCACAGTGACCTTCTGACTGCCGAATCCGAACTCATCACGGGCATAGCGGTACAGGGTGCTGTAGCTGACGGCTACCCCCATGCGGCCAAGCTTGATATGTGATTTGGTCAGGGTCAGTCCGTCCTTCTCCAGCCAACCGGAAATCAGATCGCGGTGAGGGATAAGTGGGGAAGAGGCCGAAACCAAAGAAGGTGACTTCATTTGCGGCCCATGTACCGCCCGGAACACTGTAGAAGCAGCCTCGGTCAGGTGATCGTCCACAGAACCGTGCTCAAAACCATGCTCGGCGGCAATCCTCAGATAGTTACTGATAGTCTTACGATCCACGCCGGTTGCTTTGGCTATTCGCCGTATGCTGTCGCCGGCTTGCGCTCTGCGTAAAATGTCGAAAATATCCGTCACGCCATACTCCTTGTGTGCCATCGCTTCCTCCATGAAATTTATGAGGGAGCAATGCTACAGGTTGTACAGAGCGCCGGGTGAATAATCCTGCCTGGGTGGGGGAATGCTCTTGAAAAAGGGGTGGGGGAATGCTCCTGAAAAATCAGGTCAAAAAGTGGGGGAACGGTCGTGAAAAATCACACTAAAGATACTCTATATGATTGGCGAGCGAGGTATCGCAATAAACAAGGACTTTCCCCGTCATCTTGCAAGTCATCAAACAAATACAGTGCTGATGACAAGTTGGCCGTAATCTTTGAAACTGCCACACTTAACGAAACCGAGCTTAGTGAATATTGCCGGCGCAAAGGGCTCTATCCGGTGCAGATCAAAAGCTGGAAAACGTCCATATTGCAAGGATTGATGTCAGAGCCAAGCAAAATTGACCGCGAGCATAACCAGAAACAGGTAAAGACTATCCAGCGGCTTGAAAAGGACCTTGCCCGTAAAGAAAAAGCATTGGCTGAGGTGGCAGCGTTACTGGTACTCCAAAAAAAGTTTCAATCACTTATGGAGGCGTCCGAGGCAGACTAATACACCTCCAAGTGCGACTGGAAATAATCGTTATGCTCGACGAAGCCGTTGAGGCTGGCGCTCGGTATTTCAAAGCCTGTGAAGTCGTTAAACTTTCCATTCGCACGATTCAGCGCTATCGACAGCATGGCGAGGTGACGCCTGATGGTCGGAAGGCCGCAGCCATCGGTCGCATACCCGGCAACAGGCTTTCTGACCAAGAACGGACGGAAATTCTGGTTACAGTTAATTTGCCTTCATTCGCCAATCTTCCTCCCAGCCAGATAGTTCCGGCTCTTGCTGACGAGGGACGTTACATCGCTTCAGAATCAAGTTTTTACCGGATACTGCGAGAGAACAAGCAGCTGGTTCATCGAGGTAAAGCCAAAGGGCCAAGCCATTCCCGGCCTCAGTCACTGGAAGCAACAGCTCCCAATCAGCTATGGAGCTGGGATATCACATACTTGGCAACTACGGTAAAGGGTTTGTATTTTTATCTATACCTGATTCTTGATGTTTTCAGCCGCAAGATTGTAGGCTGGGAAATCTATGCCGAAGAATCAGCAGATTATGCTGCTAAAACCTTCCACAAAGCGCATCTGCGGGAAGGAATCGGCATCAAGGATCTGATATTACATTCAGACAACGGCTCTCCAATGAAAGGAGCTACCATGCTGGGAATGCTGCAAAAACTTGGCGTTGTGCCTTCGTTCAGCAGACCTTCAGTCAGCAACGACAACCCATATTCAGAATCACTTTTCAAGACCATGAAGTATCGTCCCGACTTCCCGGAACGTCGCTTTGACGACTTAGAGCAAGCCCGCCAGTGGGCTTCTGGCTTTACCAACTGGTACAACGAGAAGCATCATCACAGCGCCATTAAATTCGTCACTCCGGGACAACGACACCGAGGTGAAGACCATGAGATTTTAACCCAGCGAATGATGATTTACGAAAAAGCCAAAGAGAAACATCCGGAACGTTGGACATCCACCTGTCGGAACTGGGA
>CAYOJU010000217.1:0-4129 GCA_964404355.1 uncultured Sideroxydans sp.
GAGCTCCACCAAATCGAGCACCCGTATTTTTCAATGCCTGCCGCCGTCAACTGCTTTGGCGTGAGACCATGTTTTCCGAAATCGAACTGCTGAACCGTGTTGTCATTGGGCAACACTTTCGGGGATGTCCAAAAAGGTTTGTCCGCGTTCGCCACGTTGGCGGCGTCCCGGGCGAAAACCATCAGGTAAAGCGCCGTGCCCGGATCCCCGTTGTTGCATTGCGCTTCGATACGGTAAACTTTCTTTCCGCCAGCGGCCTCCGTCCACGGCTGGATATTATCGGTAAGCCCGGTAAAATTACCGGCTTTGCTCAACCCATCGGGCAAGGTGTCGACTTCATCGATGTCCAACCAGAAATTGACGTAATCGGCGGCGACCGTCTTGACCTTTTGCGTTGTGCTGACACACCAAGAGAGCGGCGTGGGCAAGCGCAACGGCAGTTGTGCCAGGTCCATGACGAAATCGCGGTTGATAGCGGGGTTGATCGGAATCGAAAGCTTTGGCTGCACACCGTCTGCAGGAACTGCCACCGTGTTGAAAAATTGCAGGAACACCAAACCAGCTCCGACAGGGTAATAGCCCTCAACGTTGCGCACATTCACAAAGGGCGTACGGATATCCGGCCCGAGCGACGCTTCGCTATCGCTGTAAATGGAGTTCGCGCCGATGATGTTGGCACCGCTCACGGCAACGCCGATTTTGTTCACGTGAACCCTGCGTAATCTTGCTTGTGGCATAAGTGGTCTTTCTACAGTTCGACTGTTGGTCGGTTGTAATACCTGCGCTGACTATTGGCATCCCCGCCCATCACAAAACGTTCATTGCGCTTGGGCAGTTTCCCGATGATTTGCGTCATTCGCTTTTGGAATTTCGCCAGTTTGGCTTGAGCGTCGGCGCCCTTCACGCCCGTGAGATATTCCGCCGCGGTGAAGAAAACTAAAATCAGGTCATCGATATCCGCAGTGTGCGCGTCATCGGTCAGCGGGTTGAGCGGTCGGCTGCCTACAAAGCGCAACGTCTGCGCCTGATTGGGAATTGGCCAAACCTCGACCTGTGTTGTGTTCGGAGCCGTAGCTATCAGATCCCATCGCAAAACGATACTGCCGGTGACACCGGCATCAGAATCAAAGCCGCCCGCAAATTCGTGTTCATCGATGCCGAATGGCAAACCTTCCATCATCCACTGCCCGTTCAGCTTAATATTCGCCTTTACCCGCGCATCCAAATTGATTGTCGCGGGGATGTTGTAGTAACGCGTCCCGGCCACCAGTGGCACGTCGGCGCGCGTTTTCATAAACGGAAAGTCGTACTCGTCTACCAGCCACTTTTGCTGTGTGGACAAGAGAGCTTTAAACATGTCGTCGCCACCAGGCGCAACGCTGCTGGACGAATCAACGCGGACTTCCGCTTTGAACATCGCCAGCAGCGCTGCAAGTGTGGTGCCTCGGGCCATGCGGCTTAATTAGCTTTCGGCGGTTTGTTGGCAGCCGGTTTCGGCGGTTTGTTGGCAGCCGGTTTCGGCGGTTCAGGAGCGGTAGGCACAGACGGTGCCGGAACGCCAAGACCATCGGCATTCTGTTGCGGTTCAGGTGTCGGGCCGCCCGATTTTTCGCGAGCAGCAACTTCCTCAGCAGCTTTAGCGCGGCGTTCGAGTTCGGCAGACCAACCGACCGATGACTTGGCCAAATAACCGTTTGGCGGATAACCAGCGGGATCGTAACCAGCGGCCACGTACTCCTCGATGGTCGGAGCATCGTTGCGCAGGACGTTGGAGGCGGGCCCGGGCACAGGTGCGGCAGTTTGCTGCACTTGGATTTCAACGCCTTCGAGCGAATCGGCGATTTCTTCAAACGTGCTGGGCAATTGGATCCGCGCTTGCATGCCAAACACGGCTTCGAACGCGGGCACGTTCTTGTCGCCGACCTTGATTGTGCCGTGATACGTGCGGCGCAACCGTTCGATTTCTTCGGCGTTGGTGCGCGGGCGGGTCACTTCTGGCACAGGATCCACGGCGGGAACATGCACGCCACGATGCGAGTCGTAATAAGCACCTTCACCGCGCTTGGCAGGTGTTATTACGGTCACCGCTTCGCCTGGCTGCACGATCAAATCGACCAAGGGCGAACCATTTGCACCGGCGCGGTGCATGGCGTAAAGAATGAGCGCCTCGGCAGGCGTAACGCCGCGCTTGGGCAGCATGTGGGTGGGGTCAACCACCACTGTAACATTGGCAATCTTCATATTTTCTCCAAACTTGGTTTCGGTTGTATGGAATTGCGCCGGGCGGCTAGTGGAGACGGACAACCAAGTAACCATCTCGCGAGCCAGCCGCCGGCACACTCGTTATCGACCGACGCCAACGCCGACAAATCCGCCGAGACCAAAGTCCGAAATGTAATTGGTCGTGGTCGGTGAATTGGTGCCTGCAACGATGGTCGCGCGAAATCCCGACGCGCCCGAAAGAAACGCCGTAGTCGGTGTCACGTTGGTATACCAAACGTTCGTGCCGATGATCGGACCATAGGTAAACGAAAACGGTGCGTTGGTTTCGTAATACCTGCCGCTGGTCGTTTTGTAGATAAACACGGTGCCAGTGTTGGTCGTTGCCGTGGTCGCGCCGTTGATGCCAAAGAAGAATGAAACGTTGGTGGTTACCGTTCCATTCATGTCGGACCAATACGCCACATCGTTCCACGCAGGAACGCCCGTCACCTGTTGGAAAATGGCGTTGGTTCCATCCTTCAGCCAATAAAACGGACTGATGAGCCCGTTGGTCACATACGTGTTTGTCGTGAACAGCATGCTTCCCGGCGTCAATCGTTTGTAAACATTCAGGTTGGTGCACCCCCAATCGTTGGTGACCAGCACACCAGTGCCGGAATTGGTAATGGCTACAGACCAACCATCCGGGATAAACCGCGCGATGCGGTAGCCGATTGGTGTGCCGGTCGTGTAGCCCGAGCCGATGTTGACAGCAAAATTCGGCGCGGGCGGAATTTCGATGGCGCGCACTAGCGGCACGAGCAGCATGGCGAGCATGGCAACTAACACCAGCAACCCAACGATTGTGCGGGCGCTGTTCGATTTTTGATTTGTAATCTGCGGTTTCATATTTTTGTCGATGATTGTTAAAACGGTTTCGCCTCCCGGCATCACTGTCGGGAGGCACATTGCTTATTGCAGGATGCCTTTGTAGCAGCAGTCCAATTGGCGCGTGACCAAGCCGCCACGGTCTGTGGTGCTCATGAGCATCACAAACTGGTCAGACGGTTGGTTTTGGTTGGTAACACGGCCCCATTGTTTCTTTTGCGGGCGCAGGCGCAGCTTGCGGGAATCCCACATGTAGATGCTCTTGGCTTCGCCAATCTGATCCAGTGTCGGATCGTATTCGATTTCGAGACTGCCGACCTTGATGCCGCGCACCTTCACGTTGGTGAGTGCATCGGTCCAACCAGTTTGGGTGAGGAGCCCTTTGGCGCGCGCTTCGCGCTCGTAGGCATCGCAAACGTCGCTGCCTGCCAAATCGACATCGAGTTTGCCGCCGTAATTTTCCAACTGCCGAATGTCGGCGTTGATGGTTTCGGTCAGGGTCTGGTCAGCCTTGCTGTATTGCAGCATCGGGAGCGCACCGCCCACACCAGTGCGGGCAATGTGCCTCCACCAGACGTTGACACGGTTGATACCGCCAGTGGCACCTTGGGTCGGATCATCCGTGATGATCGCTTTGATGCCGGGAATAGCTTTGGCATCCTGTGTGCCGTCAAGCCAGAGCGTCATGTTACGCGCATACATGATCGATTCCTGATAATCGGCTTTCTTGAGTTGGAGCGCGTCAAACAACTTCACCTGGTCGTCTTCGTTGGACTTGGTGTTATTGTCTTTGGAGATTTCCACACCTTGCATCATGAGTTCATCATGAGTGATCTGGAAACCAGCGTGCATCCAGCGCACCGGGAAGGTGGTTTGGATTGCGCCGTCGCTGGAACGGAAGGTGAGCACATCCGCGCCACTGATACCGACGTAAGAACCGGGTTGGTCTTTCATCAGCTTGCCCATGACAGGCTCGCGCAAATTGGGCTGGGCGACGTTACCAGCAGCGACGCGGTCCGCCAATTCGTGCTGCAGACCA
>CAYOJU010000218.1:0-4115 GCA_964404355.1 uncultured Sideroxydans sp.
CAATTCCCCAAAGGCTATCCAAATGGGTAATGTCATGCACAGTTAATGCAGGAAGTTCTTTTGCTATAGCACCTACAAGAGGTATCACTGCTGATCGTGTTTGGATAAACGCTTGACGAAAACGGCCCCGGGCTTTTCTACAGGGATCATCGCCACCTCTGTCAGCCAAGTTGTTCTTCCAAAGATTGGATTGTTCGTAATCATCCATTTCTCAAATTCCCTTGTATTTAGTTCCTCAATGGCTACCCGTTCTTCGACTTATATTCAATCCGCACCTGCGTCTTTTCGGTTGCCAGCAACTCCATGAAGTGGCGACGCACCAGATCATATTGCAGCGCAGTGCAATGTACCGGAGTCGAATTGTTTTGACTATCTGTATCAAATAATAATGGCCGCAAAGCGGCCATTATTATTTGATATCTTCAGACAGACTAAGCTTGACTTACATCACTCAAACCTCAACCCCTTCAACTTAGTCTCAACCACTTTCCCAGCCCTTGCCCTCGCACCAAAGTAAGTCTGCAACTCTTTCCCGCCAATATGCAACTGTTGCACCTTGCTGCCCGCATTGCCGCTCAAGTTAACCGATGGTGAATTGACCACCGTGCAGGCCATCAGCTCGTCGCCTTCTTTCAGGTCGATCAGCATCATGCCTTTACCGCCGCCTTGCAGCAGTTTCAGTTCCGAGAGCACGAACACCAGCATGCGCGCATGTTTCGATAGCACGGCGACGAGTGAATTCTGCGTCGGGGCCAGGATGACGGGCGGCAGGATGGTGTCTTCTTTCACGCTGATGAACTGTTTGCCCGCCTTGGTGCGGCCGACCATGTCGCCGATGAAGCAGGGGAAGCCGTAACCCGCGCTGGTGGAGATGAGCACGGGCGTCTCTGCCTTGCTGCACAGGGCTTGCACGATGCGGGCGCCGGGGGCGAGTTCGATGAAGGTGGCCAGCGGTGCGCCGTCGCCGCGGCCGGAGGGCAGCGACGAGACGGGGATGCTGCACACGCGGCCGTTGCTGCAGATGACGATGCACTGGTCGGTGGTGCGCACTTCATAGGTGGCGGCGATGCTGTCGCCGTCCTTGAAGGCGATGCTGCTGGCGTCGATGCCGTGGCCCTGGCGCGTGCGCACCCAGAAGCGTTGCGAGATGAACACCGTCACAGGTTCGTCGCTCACTTGCGCGGTCACCTTGGTCACCTGCGCTTCTTCGATCAGCGTGCGGCGCTCATCGCCATAGGTCTTGGCATCGGCTTCGATCTCGCTCACCACCAGTTCGCGCAACGCATCTTCGCTGCCGAGTACGCGCTTCAGTTCCTTGGCTTCGGCCTTCAGTTCCTTGATCTCTCGCTCGATCTTGATGCCTTCCAGACGCGCCAACTGGCGCAGACGAATTTCCAGGATGTCTTCGGCCTGGCGTTCGGTCAGGTCGAACTTCTTCATCAGGTCGTCCTTGGGCGCGTCCGAGGCGCGGATTACCGCAATCACCTTGTCGATGTTCAGGTAAACGATCATGCGCCCGGCGAGGATGTGCAGGCGGTCGTTGACCTGGCCCAGGCGATAGTCGCAACGGCGCGTCACGGTGCGCAGGCGGAATTCCACCCACTCGCGCAGCACCTGCGCCAGCGATTTCTGTTGCGGGCGTCCGTCCAGGCCGATCATGGTGAGGTTGACCGACACCGAGTTCTGCAGGCTGGTGTGGGTGAGCAGCACCGCCATCATGTCGTCCGGATTCAGCTTCGATGTCTTGGGCTGCAACACCAGCCGCACCTTCTGCGACTTGTCCGATTCGTCGGCGATGGAATCCAGCACCGAGAGGATGAGCTGCTTGTTCTGCGTCTGTTCCGGCGTAAGCGATTTCTTGTTGGCCTTGACCTTGGGGTTGGTCAGCTCGTCGATCTCTTCCAGCACCTTCTGCGCCGAGACGCCGTGCGGGAATTCGCTCACCACCACCTGCCACTGGCCGCGTGCCAGTTGTTCGATGGTCCAGCGTGCGCGCATCTTGAGCGAACCACGTCCCGTGGTGTAGGCATCGCGGATGTCCGCATCGGACGAGATGATCTGCCCGCCGCCGGGGAAGTCCGGCCCGCTGATGTAAGACAGCAGCTTGTCGTCCTTGAGGTTGGGGTTCTTCGCCAGCATGACTGCGGCCTTGGCGACTTCCTTCAGATTGTGCGAAGGAATCTCGGTCGCCATGCCCACCGCAATGCCGGATGCGCCGTTGAGCAACACCATCGGCAGGCGCGCAGGCAGCATAGCCGGTTCCTGGAATGCGCCGTCATAGTTGGGAATGAAATCCACCGTGCCCATGTCCAGTTCGGACAACAGCAGATCGGCAATCGGCGTGAGCCGCGCCTCGGTGTAACGCATCGCCGCCGCGTTGTCGCCATCGCGCGAACCAAAGTTGCCCTGGCCATCCACCAGCGGATAGCGCATCGCAAAATCCTGCGCCAGCCGCACCATCGCCTCATATGCAGAAGAGTCACCATGCGGATGGTACTTACCCAGCACATCACCGACCACGCGCGCCGACTTCACATGCTTGTTGCCATGGGTGAGACCCATCTGGCGCATCGCATAGAGAATGCGGCGCTGCACGGGTTTCTGTCCGTCGCAAACTTCCGGCAGTGCGCGGCCTTTGACTACAGAGACGGCGTATTCGAGATAGGCGCGCTCGGCGTAATCGGCGATGAGCACTTCGTCGCTGTCGGGCAGCTTGGCGAGCGGGGCGAATTCGCGCTTGCCGGATTTGGAGTCGGCGGGGGCTTCGAGTTCTGGGGTGTCTTGTGGGTCGTTTTCGTTCATGGTCATTCTTTGTTGGTGCTGTGTTAATTAGTTAGTGATGCTTAGCGGACCTGTTCTCCCCCTGATAAGGGGGAGCTAGAGGGGGTTTGGGGTTAGCTTTGCTTTTGCCGAAACCCCAACCCCTCCCAGCCTCCCCTTGTCAGGGGAGGAGCGGTGCGGCTTGTGTCCTTATATATCCACCTCAACCTCATTCCCGTGATACTCCAGCCACGCCCTGCGGGTTGAAGCTTCCTGCTTGCCCATCAGCATATTGAATATCCCCATCGTCGCCTTGAAGGACTTCAAGTCCGCCTTCACGCACAGCGCACGTCGTGTATCCGGATTCAGCGTCGTATCCCACAACTGCTCCGGACTCATCTCCCCCAAACCTTTAAAGCGCGAGATCGACCAGCTGCCTTCGCGTATCTTTTCTTTGCGCAAACGGTCCAGTGTGCTGTTCAGTTCGGCTTCGTTCAGCGCGTAGATTTTGCTCGCCTGTTTCTTGCCGTGCCCGGGCACGTCGATGCGGAACAGCGGCGGCTGGGCGATGTAGATCTTGCCGGCTTCCACCACGCGGTAGAAGTGGCGGTAGAACAGCGTCAGCAGCAGCGTGGAGATGTGCGATCCGTCCACGTCGGCATCGGCCATGATCAGGATGGCGTTGTAGCGCAGGGTGGAGAGGTCGACGGTATCGCCCGGTGCATGCGGGTCAACACCAATCGCGACGGCGATGTCGTGAATTTCGTTGTTGGCGAACAGGCGGTCTTTTTCCACTTCGAACGTGTTCAGCACTTTGCCGCGCAACGGCAGCACGGCCTGGAATTCCTTGTCGCGTCCCTGTTTGGCAGAGCCGCCGGCGGAATCGCCCTCGACGAGGAACAGTTCGGTGCGACTGGCATCGCTGGAGCTGCAATCGGTGAGTTTGCCGGGCAGAACGGCAACGCTGGAGCCTTTTTTCTTCTCCACTTTCTGCGCCGAGCGCAAACGTGCCTGTGCTTGCTGGATGGCGAGCTCGACAATCTTCTTGGCGGAGTCGATGTGTTCGTTCAGCCACAAGTCGAGCGGGTCCTTGATCATGGTGGAGACCAGGCGCAGCGCTTCGCGCGACACCAGTTTCTCTTTGGTCTGGCCCTGGAACTGCGGGTCCAGCACTTTGGCCGAGAGCACGAAGCTCAGGCGCGAGAACACGTCTTCCGGCACCAGCTTCACGCCCTTGGGTGTCAGGCCGTGCAATTCGGCAAACGACTTCACTGCATTGAACACGCCGTCGCGCAGACCTGCTTCGTGCGTGCCGCCGGAGGGTGTGGGGATGAGGTTGACGTAGGACTCGCGCA
>CAYOJU010000219.1:0-4110 GCA_964404355.1 uncultured Sideroxydans sp.
CTCCACCAAGGGCATGCGGATATTGCGATAGCCATAAGCTTCCAGCCATTCGCGCACTGTATCCTCGAACCATAGCCACAGGCCCGCCTCATCCGGCAGGATATCGTTCATGCCCTTTACGGCTTGTAGTGTCTCATTGCTCATAAATACCCTGAGCTTGTAGCCAGTAGCTTGTAGCTTGTAGCAGAGTCCTGGCTACGAGCTACCCGCAACAAGCTACAAGCTATTCTTCCTCGCATATTTCCGCGCTACGTAATCATTAACGATCTGCGTGAACTCTTCGGCGATATGCTCGCCGCGCAAGGTCACGGTTTTTTCGCCGTCCACATACACCGGCGCGGCAGGCGATTCTCCGGTACCCGGCAAACTGATGCCAATATTTGCCAGCTTGCTTTCGCCGGGACCGTTGACGATGCAGCCCATTACCGCGACCTTCATCTCTTCCACGCCCGTGTATTGCTCGCGCCATACCGGCATCTGCGCGCGCAAATAATTCTGGATGTGCTGCGCCAGTTCCTGGAACACCGTGCTGGTGGTGCGTCCGCAACCGGGGCAGGCGGTCACCATGGGCACGAACGAGCGCAGCCCCATGGTCTGCAAAATCTCCTGTGCCACCACGACTTCTTCGGTGCGCGCACCGCCGGGAGCGGGCGTCAATGACACACGAATGGTGTCGCCTATACCCTGCTGCAGCAACACAGCCAACGCGGCCGTCGACGCGACGATGCCTTTCGATCCCATACCCGCCTCGGTCAAGCCCAGGTGCAGCGGGTATTCGCAACGTTGTGCCAATTCGCGGTACACGGCAATCAAGTCCTGCACGTCGCTCACCTTACAGGAAAGCACAATGCGGCCACGCGGCAAGCCCAGTTCTTCGGCACGTTTGGCTGAATCCAGCGCCGACACAATCAGCGCTTCGCGTGTGACCTCTGCCACCTCTTTCGGCTGCGCCAGCCTGGCATTCTCATCCATCAGGCGCACCACAAGATCCTGATCCAGACTGCCCCAGTTGACGCCTATGCGAACAGGCTTGTCATATTGCTTCGCCACCGCGATCATCATCGCGAACTGGTCTTCGCCCTTGCGGTTCTTGCCCACATTGCCGGGATTGATGCGGTATTTTGCCAGCGCCTGCGCGCACTCGGGAAAATCGGTGAGCAAACGATGCCCGTTGTAGTGAAAATCCCCAATCAAGGGCACCGCGCAACCCATGTCATCCAGCATCCTGCGGATGCGCGGAACCTGCACGGCTGCTTCGGAAGTATTGACCGTGATGCGCACCAGCTCGGAACCGGCTTGCGCCAACTCATAGACCTGACGCGCCGTGCCCTCTGCGTCCGCGGTATCGGTATTGGTCATGGATTGCACCACGACAGGCGCATCGCCGCCGATGACAATATCGCCTACTTGCACGCCCTGCCTGTGCAGACGTAAAACGGGGAGATGACTCATCTGTCTCACTTCACCGTCAAGTGCGCCATTTCCGTTGCCGGGTATGCAGAAAGATCGATCAGGCTGCCCTTGTAATACAGCTTCACTTTACGGGGATTCGAGACGGTTATCTTGTACGGCGCACGCCCCGGCCCGCCTATCCATTTTTCGGTGCCACGCGGCACATTCCTTGACAGCAATGTCGTGCCACGGGCATCTGTCACCTCGGCAAACATGGCATCAGTGAAAATGAAATGCAATGGACGACGCATGAGCGATTCCAAAGGAACTGCAGACTTGGCATCTGCTGCCGGCACTACCTCGATCTGCGGCGCTGGTTTTACAACCGTTTCCTTGGCTCTGACGGGTTCAAACTTCTTTTGTTGCACGACGGGTTCAGGCTTCTTTGGCTGTACAACTGGCTCAGGTTTCTTTAGTGCAACCGGCTCTGGTTTCTTTGGCACAACCGACTCGGCTTTCTTTTGAGGCTCGACAATCGGTTCGTACTTCTTAGGGGCCACGACCGGTTCTGGTTGCTTTTGCTGCGCGACGGGTTCAGGCTTCTTTGGCAAAACAACCGGCTCCTGCTCCATACGGGGCGCGACAACCTTTGCAACTTCGGCAGTCTGCGGTTGCTCTTCGGTATCCGCCACAGCAGAAGCAGCGGCATCGGTTGCCGGCAACGAAACGGATTCAACGACGACCTCAGTTGGCTTCGCCGTCGACTCGCTCTCGCGCGTGAATATGAACAAGCCAAGTACAAGCACCACGCCGAAAGCACCGGCCAGCCACAGCAGATTAACGCGTTGCAGGGAAAACAGTGTCGGAAAAGCCACGTCCACTACTTGCGTCCGCGCCACAACTTGAGCGGCAGGGTCGGCGGGCAATGCGGCAATCAATGCCGCCTCATCCAGTTGTAGCACTCGCGCATAACTGCGCACAAATCCGCGCAGGAAGGTAGCCTGCGGAAGATTTGCAAAATCATTCGCTTCCAGTGCCTCCACCTGCCGCGGCGCAAACTTGATGCGGTTGGCGATATCGTGCACGCTCAAACCCATAGCCTCGCGGGCCTCGCGCAAGGCCGTTCCGACATTGGCCACCGGTTGCTGAGCAGCGGTCTTTTTTTCTATGTTGGTGACGGCGCCGGAAGTGTCCATTATTTACCCTGCAATAACAGTTGAGTCTCACGGGAATCCGGGAAACGATTGCGCAACTGGATGGCGTAACTGGCTTCGGAGTTACGGTCGCGCATTTTGCGCTCGATTCGCACCGCCAGCCACAGCTGCTCGGCATTCAATTCGGTAGAAGTAGCCTGCAAAAATTTCAGAAGGTAGGATTTAGCGCCGGCATAGTCGCCGTTATCGTAGTTCACATCCGCCAAATTATACAAAGCCTCCGACATCCCCGGGCGCAAGACCAGCGCCCGCTGCAAATTGTTTTCAGCTTCCTTTATCAGTCCAGCCTTTTTGGCGCAGACTCCCAGATTGACATAAGCTTTTTCTGGCGTGGCATAGAGCGGGTTATTCAGCGCTTCCTGAAATTGCGCCATGGATTCCTTGGCTCGCCCGCGCTGGCACAAAAACCATCCATAGTTGTTGCGCGTCTCTGAATTGGCGCTATCCAAGTCCAGGCTGCGACGAAAATCTGCATCGGCCTTGTCATCTTCGCGCAGCACCATACGCACCAGCGCGCGAACGGTGTACGCAGGCGCGAAATTGTCGTCCGCCTTCAGTGCCAACCCAATCTCCTGCAATGCAATGGAATACTGCGTCCGTTCATAATACGAAGCGGCAAGCTGGGTATGTACCCTGGCACTGGCCTGCGCACGCGTCTTGTCCGGCTGTGGCGTACCCGAGGAACCGCCACCGGACGAAGTGCAACCGCTCAATAACAGTAAAACAAAAAACAGGTTGAAAAACTTCATTGACTCGCCTCCACCAATCGATGTGTTCTTTTCGTCTTGTCCTGCACCTGCCCCGCCAACTGTCCGCAAGCTGCCGCAATATCGTCGCCGCGCACCTTGCGGATGGTGGTCACGATGTCGGCCTGCATCAACACGTCGCGAAACCGCAGCACTGCCGACATCTCGGAACGCTGGTACGGCGCCTGTGGAAACGGATTGAAGGGAATGAGATTGAATTTGCACGGCACGTCGCGTACCAGCGAAATCAGCTCGCGTGCTTGTTGCACGCTGTCATTCACACCGGCCAGCATCACATATTCAAAGGTGACAAAATCTCGCGGGGCCTTTTCCAGATAGCGCCGACATGCCGCCATGAGTTCCTTCAAAGGATATTTCTGGTTGATCGGCACCAGCACGTTGCGCAACTCGTCGTTCGGCGCATGCAGCGAGACTGCCAGCGCGACCGGGCACTCATCGCGCAACCTGTCCATCGCCGGCACCACACCTGAAGTCGAAACCGTCACACGGCGGCGCGACAAACCATACGCGTTGTCGTCCAGCATCAGCCGCAACGCGCTCACCGTATTGTCGAAATTCAGCAGCGGCTCGCCCATGCCCATCAGCACCACATTGGTGATAGGCCAGTTGCCGTCGCTATTTTTGCCCAACTCATGATTCGCCCACCACACCTGGCCGATGATCTCGGCAGTGGACAGGTTGCGGTTAAAGCCCTGCTTGCCGGTGGAGCAGAACGCGCAATCCAGTGCGCATCCGGC
>CAYOJU010000220.1:0-4078 GCA_964404355.1 uncultured Sideroxydans sp.
GCGTCAGTAACAGTGCGGCGGTGAAGTATGCAACCAACCCGACCTTCGGCCTGACCGTGCGGGTGACTGATAACGGCGGGCTGTATGCAACCGCCACGGTGACGGTAAACGTGAATGCGCCGGTTGCGCCCCCACCACCACCCCTCCATGGCGGCGGTGGATGTTCGGTGATGCCTGCGGGGGCGAGTCCTGACACTTCCCTGCCCCTGGCAATATTGGCCTTGCTGGCATACGGGTTGCGGCGGCGGTGGAAAAGCTGACGTCCAACTCAGCACTTTCTAATCAAGGAGGGGTGGATTTAACTGTTGGTGGATGTTTAGACTGGTATGAATACAGCAGGATTAATGCCGAAGAACTTGCCCAACTTGCCCGCCAAGGTCGCGCTGATTTTCCGTTTCCCTGCCAGGATTGCCGACAGGTTGCTCTGTGGCACTACGGACGACAGATCTTCTTGCTTCAAGCCGCGAGCCTCCATCAAGAAACGCAGAGCGTCCTTTGGCTCCGCTGGCTCAATGGCATGGTGCTCTTGCTCATACTTCGAAACCATATTTCCTACCAATTCAAGCAGGCTGGACAACGGATGGTCTTCGTCATCCCCGGCAACATCCAACAGGGAATTCATCAGTGCCACCATGCGGTCGTAGCTCTTTTCGTCATGGATGGGACGAAGATGCGCCATTGCATCAAAAGCCTGCCAGGAGGCTTGAATGGCCTGGATGTCGAACTGAGTTTGTGTTGCGCGCATGATTAACCTTTGCCTTTCCGATAGAGCTTGTTCCAGTCGTCGTATTCCCGATGCGTCATCACCTTATGCACATAAATTTTCTTGAACCTGTACCTGACGACCACCACCAGGCGAAAGTTGTTTCCACCCACATCAAAGACCGTAAAGGGCGGAACGTAATCTGCCGAGTTGAAAAACGCTCGAACATGGTTGAAGTCCACGAATTCCGCTTTCTCAACCACTGAGTGCCACTCGCGCAGTACCTTCTCTGCCTCTGGATGTTTATTCCAGAACTCACGAAGCATTTTGATGGAGATGATATGCACGGTTCAATTATATCAATCTGATATACCCAGTCAAGGCCAGGATTTTCATAACATTCCAATGCCCCCCGCCCTGCTCAAACGTTCGGTTGGGCGGAATTGACACCGACGGCGGGTTCCCCTCTGCTGCGCAGCGCCCCTTCCGCAGTCAGGTGGAGAGCCGTACGCTCCTCCCGTGATAATGGGAGGTCGGGTGGGATTAAAGTTTGCCATCCCTTTCTAGATTAAAGTAGCTACTTTGGCTACCATGCATGCATGAAAACCATTACAGCAAAAGAAGCGAAGAACCGCCTGGGGCAAGCCATCGATGCCGCCTTGGCGGAGGGTGTGGTCATGATTACAAAAAATGGCCTCGATTCTGTTGCGCTGGTTTCGGCAGAGAGGGATCGCCAATTGATTGAGGTCCAGAGTTTTATTGCAGATGAAAGTGCCGTTCAAAAAGACGAGCTGCGGCGCGAATTCACCCAAGGCGTCAAGCGCGGGTCGGCCAAGTCAACCGATGCGTCCATGTTTCATGGTTTAGCCGCAAAAAGTCGTGTGAAATACCAAAATGAAGAATTTTGACCCGACCGGGCTACAGGGGATACCCGTTAGCAAGGAGGTGATGCTGCGGATATTTTCCAGTCTGCCTCTGGATGCGGTTCTGGTTGGCGGACAAGCTTTGGTTTTCTGGGTGGAACATTTCAAAATTGATCCGATGGCCGGACAAAATGAAGATGTCGCATTCGTCAGACGCTAACCTGTCTCATTGAAACAAGCATAACCCTAACCCACTCCGGTTTTTAAAATGGGAGCGCCGACGTCCTCGTCGGCATGGTTATTTGAGTGAGCCAACGAGGACGTCGGCGCTCCCGAACATCTGCCCAAATATGTTGCTTGCCTTACCGCCGGATTTTGACAACAATGGCAGCCAGTAACCGGAGCCCTGAATGCCAAACCAAGCAGTTGCCGATTTCACTCTGCCCGCCACTGGCGGTGTTGATTTCAAGCTCTACCCCATCCGCAGCAAATCGTTGGTGATCTATTTCTATCCCAAGGACAGCACGCCGGGTTGCACTACCGAGGCACAGCAGTTCCGCGACCTGTATGATGAGTTCAAGGAGGCCGGCAGCGACATCGTTGGCATTTCGCGCGACAGCATCAAGTCGCATGAGGGCTTCAAAGCCAGGTTCACCCTGCCGTTTGCACTGCTTTCCGATGAGGAAGAAAAGGTGTGCGGTCAGTTCGGTGTGCTAAAGAAGAAGCTGATGTACGGCAAGACAGTACACGGTGTCGTGCGCAGCACCTTTGTGCTCGACAACAAGGGCATCATCCGCAAGGAATGGCGCGGCCTCACAGCGGAAGGTCACGCAGATGAAGTACTCGATTTTGTTCAAACACTCTAAAGGTCAACATGAACGCTCGTAAAGCAACAACGGACAAGGACACCAAACTCTTCGTGCTGGATACCAACGTGCTGATGCACGACCCGACCAGCCTGTTCCGCTTTGAGGAACACGATGTCTATGTGCCGATGTTCGTGCTGGAAGAGCTGGATAACAACAAGAAGGGCATGACGGAAGTCGCCCGCAACGCGCGTCAGGCCAGCCGCTACCTGGACAACCTGGTCAGTGCAAGCGAGGAAAGCATAGACGAAGGCGTGCCGCTGGATGCGCTGGGCAACAAGAACGCAACCGGCCGCCTGTATTTGCAGACCGAGTTCATCAACGATCCGCTTCCGTCGACGCTGGCGAATGGCAAGGCCGATAACGCCATCCTCGGCGTGGTCAACCATTTGCACATGCAACACAGCAAGCGCCAGATCGCGCTGGTCAGCAAAGACATCAACATGCGCATCAAGGCGCGGGCCTTGGGGTTGTCGGCACAGGACTATTTCAACGACAAGGTACTGGAAGACACAGACCTGCTCTACTCCGGCGTGCGCGAACTGCATCCCGATTTCTGGGACAAGAACGGCAAGGACATGGTGTCGGGCACGCAGGCCGGCCATACCTTCTACAACATGAATGGCCCCGACTGCCGCGATCTGCTTGTGAATGAGTTCGTGTTTCAGGAAGATGCCAACAATCCGTTCTTTGCCGTGGTGACTGCGCAGGAGAATAATTCGGCCACGTTGCGCACGCTCACCGACTACACGCACAGCAAGAACGCCATCTGGGGCATCACCGCGCGCAACCGCGAGCAGAATTTCGTGATGAACCTGCTGATGAATCCCGAGATCGATTTCGTCACGCTGCTGGGCCAGGCCGGTACCGGCAAGACCCTGCTCACGCTGGCTGCCGGCCTGATGCAGACGCTGGAGACCAAGCTCTATTCCGAAATCATCATGACCCGTGTCACCGTGCCGGTGGGCGAGGACATCGGCTTCCTGCCGGGAACGGAAGAAGAAAAGATGTCGCCGTGGATGGGCGCGCTGGATGACAACCTCGACGTGCTCAACCAGTCAACGGAAGAAGGCGGCGAATGGGGCCGTGCTGCCACGCGCGACCTGATCCGCAGCCGCATCAAGATCAAGTCACTCAATTTCATGCGCGGCCGCACTTTCCTCAATAAGTACCTGATCATCGACGAGGCACAGAACCTGACGCCCAAGCAGATGAAAACGCTGATCACCCGCGCCGGTCCCGGCACCAAGGTGGTGTGCATGGGCAACATCGCGCAGATCGATACACCCTACCTCACCGAAGGCAGTTCCGGCCTGACGTATGTGGTGGACAGGTTCAAGGGTTGGGCGCACAGCGGTCACGTCACCCTGATGCGCGGCGAACGCTCGCGTCTGGCGGACCATGCGGCGGAAGTGTTGTAAGGTAAGCCCCTCGCCCGCGGGCGGGAGAGGGGTTGGGGTGAGGGGTGTTAAACCAACACGAGTTGTTGGGTGCGCATAGACCCTCATCCCCAGCCCTTCTCCCGCCTGCGGGAGAAGGGAGCTAAAAGAGAAACTTGTTCGTAGCGAGCATGTCGAATCAAGGGCTCATTATGAACAATGCCAAATTGGACAATCCAACATGAAACTAATCGGCTCCAACACCAG
>CAYOJU010000221.1:0-4049 GCA_964404355.1 uncultured Sideroxydans sp.
TAAAGATACTGAATCAGCAGCACGTCGCCAATTTTCCACAGCTTCTTTCCACTCGGCTCTATCCCGAGTGGACCTTTGCAGCCTTGCCGCATGTAGACGAAGACATTACGCGTCGCGTCGCGGCGGCCCTGTTCCAGTTGGAAGAAGATAAGGCGACCACTCATGCCATAGGCATACATGGCTTTGCCACACCCAGCGATTATTCCCAAGTCGAAGAATTGCAGCGCGAATTGCGGTTGCCTCCGTTTGACAGCGCACCCAAATTCACGCGGCATGATGTATGGACGCGCTATTACTGGGAGTCTATTTCGGCCTTGTCGGCAGGCCTGGTGATCCTGCTGTTGGCGATCAGCTTGTTCCTCACCAATCGCAGCCTGAAACTCAAGGGTCGCAAGCTTGAAGGCGAGACCCGTTTCCGTAACGGCTTGCTCAATGCATTGGGTGAAGGCGTCTACGGAGTGGACTATCGCGGACTCTGCAGCTTCATCAATCCTGCCGCATTGAAAATGCTGGGGTTCACCGAAGCAGAAGTGGCCGGCAAAGACCAGCATGCACTGTTTCATCACCACCGTCAGGATGGCTCCAATTACCCGGGTCACGATTGCCCAGTTTACTTATCCCTGACCGATGGTGAAACGCGCAGCGGCGAGGAATGGTTCTGGCGCAAGGACGGCTCCGGTTTCCCGGTAGCCATCACGGTTTCGCCCAACCTGATCGACGGTGGCAGCAAAGGTGCCGTGGTGGTGTTCCACGACATCACCGAGCGCAAACTTAACGACGAGCGCATCCGACATCTGGCGCAGCACGATACATTAACCGACCTGCCCAACCGGGCGTTGTTGACCGATCGTTTGCAGCAAGCTTTGTCCTACGCCAAGCGCGAGCAGCAGCACGTCGCGCTGATGTTCATCGACCTCGATCGTTTCAAACCGATCAACGATACACAGGGGCATGTCGTGGGCGACTGGCTGCTGAAACAGGTGGCGGGTCGAATGCGCGAATGCGTACGCGACTCGGATACCGTGGCACGGGTTGGCGGCGATGAATTCGTGGTGCTATTGCGCTCGATCGACAGCACGGAGGATGCCGTGATGGTGGCCGAGAAGATACGCAACTCGCTGAACAAGCCGTTCGAACTGGCACAACAGAGTTTACAAATTTCGTGCAGCATCGGCGTGGCCCTGTTTCCGGAACATGCGAAGAGCGAAACCGAAATGATCAATTTTTCCGATATTGCCATGTACCAGGCCAAGCAGAAAGGCCGCGACAAGGTGCAGGTTTTTGAACGGAAATAGAAATGTCAGGCAAAGCAAAGCGTCTGCTGACAAGATGAATACTATGATCAAATAGCACAATCATGGAATTGAAGCCGACCGGCAATTCTGATAGCGAATCGAATAGCAACACCTTGTCGCCATTGACATAACAAATTCCGACCAAAACAAAAGGACTTGCATGATTTACAAGTCCTTTTGTTATTTGTGGGAATGCGCCCTGAACATTCATTCTTTCCTCAGTACAGGTATAATTTGCGCCTTCGTTTATTAATCTCAAGGAAAAATCGTGTCACTCTCCACTCGCGTACAAGCCATCAAACCCTCCCCCACTCTTGCCGTCACCGCCCGTGCGGCCAAGCTGAAAGCTGAAGGCAAAGACATTATCGGGCTGGGCGCCGGCGAACCGGATTTCGATACGCCGCAGCACATCAAGGACGCAGCCATAGGCGCGATCAACAAGGGTTTCACCAAGTACACCCCAGTCGGCGGCACTGCATCCCTCAAGCAGGCCATCATCGCCAAGTTCAAGCGCGACAACGGGCTGGACTACACGGCAAAGCAGATTCTGGTGTCCTGCGGCGGCAAGCAGAGCTTCTTCAATCTCGCGCTGGCCACCATCAACCGCGGCGACGAAGTCATCATCCCGGCGCCGTACTGGGTATCGTATCCCGATATCGTGCTGATCGCCGAAGGCAAACCGGTGATCGTGGAGGCAGGTATCGAGCAGGGCTTCAAGATGACCCCTGCACAACTGGAGGCCGCAATCACGCCCAAGACCAGAATGGTGGTTATCAACAGCCCGAGCAACCCGTCCGGAGCTGTGTATACGCTGGAAGATCTGAAGGCCCTCGGCGCGGTATTGCGCAAGCACCCGAATATCATCATTGCCACCGACGATATGTATGAGCATATCGCGCTGACCGACGCAAAATTCGCCAACATCCTGAATGCCTGCCCTGATCTGTATCCACAAACCATGGTACTGAACGGCGTGTCCAAGGCCTACGCGATGACCGGCTGGCGCATCGGCTATGCGGCGGGACCGGAAAACATCATCACCGCGATGGAGAACGTGCAGTCGCAAAGCACTTCCAACCCGACTTCGATCTCGCAAGTGGCCGCAGAGGCCGCGTTGAACGGGGATCAGGGCTGTATTACCCCCATGCTCAAGGCCTTCCGCGAACGTCATCTGTTTGTGGTCAACGAGTTGAACAAGATTCCGGGCGTAAGCTGCATCATGGCCGGCGGAGCGTTCTATGCCTTCCCCGATACGCGCAAGGCAATCGCAGCGCTGCACAAAAAGGGCGTCATCAAGGAAGCCAACGACCTGGCCTTCTCTGAGTATTTGCTGGTTGAAGCCGGCGTCGCCGTTGTGCCGGGATCGGCCTTTGGCAGCGAAGGTTACATCCGTCTGTCCTTCGCAACCTCGATGGACAACCTGAAGAAAGCACTGGAACGCATCGCCAAAGCATTGGCGTAAGGTCTTTCGGGGAAGGCAAACCCTCAGGTTATGCCGGAACCAAGACCTCCAGAGTATTCTGAAGCATTAGCACTTCGAAAAAGAGGCACAACCTTCGGGTTGTGCCTCTTTTTCTTTACGCACTGAAACCCGTGCCATGGCCCTGCCGGACTAACTTAGCGGCCTGCGCGCAGCTTCGGTTCTACTAGCGTACCGTACAATGTCAGCGGATTATTGCCGTCGCGCATCTTGATCTCGGCATTGAAATTACCCGATAGCTGATTGCTCGCTGAAATATCAAATGAGCCAGTGGCACTTAATGTTGACGAGGCAATCCTGAGTTGGTGCAAATGCAGTATGTGGTTATCCAGAATCACCAGTCCAATCAAGTCGTCATAACGGGTGCGCCCCCCCACCAGATTCTCGCGACTCATCAGGCGTGCGGTCTCGACCATATCAACGTTGACCAAGCCCTTCTTCACCGAGAACGAGCCCTCCAGATGCGGCGAGTCATCCATCTGCGAGAGTCGTGCTCCGCTCATCGAAAAATTGCCTTCGCCGTACATCTCTCCTTCAATGTGATACTTGGAGAAGAACTTGTCCAGGTCGAACAACTTTGCTTCCAGACTCCCCTGCAACTGCCAGCCTTTGCTCCAGCTTAGTTTTGCTTTACCCAGAAGAATGCCGCTGAAAATATGCGCATTAACTTCAGTAAAGTTCACTTCTCCGTCATTCAGATCACCCTTTGCACTGAGATCGTCGAATGGAATATCCGGCAGAATCGGCAGGTTGCTTGCTTTCAGGTCCACCCCCAGTTGCCAGCGGCCCTGATTGGGTTGCAAATCAAAACTGAGTTTTTCATCCGCGCTATGTAACGCAATCCGGCTGAAGGCTCCCTGAGCATCCATATCGGCGATACCACTCATGACCGGAATCGCAATCTCATCGGTGACGATCTTCACTCGCTGTAAAGTCAGATGGCGCACCGGAAATTGCGTATCGCTACCCAACATTTTTAATTTTACTGCCTGCTTGTCGAGCTGATTCCCCTGAATGCTGACATCCTCGATCTCGGCATTGCTGATGGCTTTAACTCCGGAAAACAAGGACAGCAGATCAAAATTCAGATTGACGTTGCCAATCTTTATCTCCTGCGCAGTTCCCACGGTCACATTACGCAATTTCAGCCTGGGGGGCAAAGAAGTAGCCGTCATCCCGCCAATGTGAACCGGTTGTTTCAGACGCGCAGAAAGCTGCTGCTCCAGCGGAGCGATATATTCCTGAAGGGGATACACATAGGGCAGGACCAGCAC